>CAMDPA010000129.1 GCA_945903565.1 Devosia equisanguinis
GGCTGCGGACATGGGCCTTCTCCATCCGATTCGGATGGAAGCCCATCAATCACACCGACTCACCTCTTGTGAATCCCCTTTCTCTCTCCGCAAGCCCCTTTCTCGAGCGATTGCCCTGTTGCCCCCATTCCGCCTCATTGACTCGCACGAAAGCCGGGCATAACGTCCCACTTCGCAGTTGCGAGACAACATGATGCAATGCACGATGAGTGTGCCGCGCCGGCAACGATTGAGTGGCGGTTTCGACTGAGCCGGCGAACAGGCAACGAGATTAGCCATTTAGCCGCATTTCGCACCGCCACAATCGTGTGATCGAATTGTCGCGGATGCCTTGGAGACGGTCCCATCGTCTGGCATGATCGCGCCGAACTTTGACGGGCTGAAGGGCCAAGACTCAGGGCTAAGACTTAGGGCCAAGGCTGCGGCCACTGGGCCGAAACTGAGGAATGCCAAGGCATGAAGATCCTCGTCCCCGTGAAACGGGTAGTCGACTACAACGTGAAGATCCGGGTGAAGTCGGATGGCTCCGGCGTGGAGCTGTCCAACGTCAAGATGTCGATGAATCCGTTCGACGAGATCGCCATCGAGGAAGCCATCAAGCTCAAGGAAAAAGGCAGCGCCACGGAGATCGTGGTGGTGTCGGTCGGCCCAGCCAAGGCGCAGGAGACGATCCGCACCGCGCTCGCCATGGGCGCCGATCGTGGGCTGCTGGTGGAAGTCGACGAAGCGACCGTGGTGGAGCCGCTGGCCGTCGCCAAGCTGCTCGCCGCGATCATCAAGACGGAGCAGCCGGGCCTCGTGATCCTCGGCAAGCAGGCGATCGACGACGATTGCAATCAGACCGGCCAGATGCTGGCCGCGTTGACGGGCTGGCCGCAGGCCACGTTCGCCTCGAAGATCGAGCTGGCCGAGGGCAGAGCGATCGTCACGCGCGAGGTCGATGGCGGCCTCGAGACGGTGTCGCTCGATATGCCCGCCGTCGTGACCGCCGATCTCCGGCTCAACACACCGCGGTATGCCTCCCTGCCCAATATCATGAAGGCGAAGAAGAAGCCGCTCGACGTCAAGAAGCCGGCCGATCTCGGTGTCGACATCGCGCCGCGGCTGGCCGTGCTCAAGACCGTCGAGCCGCCGGTGCGCAAAGCCGGCGCAAAGGTCAAGGATGTGGCCGAGCTGGTCGCCAAGCTGAGAACCGAAGCGGGGGTGATCTGATGCCGGTACTCCTGCTCGCCGAGCACACCAACACCGCGCTGTCGAACACGACGGAAAAGGCGCTTTCAGCGGCCAGCGCGATCTCGCCCGACGTGCATGTGTTGATCGTCGGCGATGGCGCGCGCGCGGCAGCCGAAGCCGCCAGCCGCCTCGACGGCGTGACCAAAGTGCTGCTGGCCGAAGGGCCACATCTGGCCAATCAGCTCGCGGAAGAAGTCGCAGCCCTGATCGTACCGATGATGGCCGGCTACGATGCGCTGGTCGCGCCATCGACGGCGCGCGGCAAGAATACGTTGCCGCGTGTTGCAGCGCTGCTCGACGTGATGCAGGTGTCGGACATCATCAAGGTCGTGGCGCCCGATACGTTCGAGCGGCCGATTTACGCAGGCAACGCAGTGCAGACCGTGCGCTCGGCAGACTCGAAGAAGGTGATCACGGTGCGGACCGCATCGTTTGCAGCGCCTGGTCCGCGTGCGGGCGCGCCGGCTCCGATCGAGGCCGCTGCGGCATCGGCTGCCGTCGGCATTTCGAAGTTCGAGCGGGCCGAGATCGCCAAGCTGGAACGGCCCGAGCTGACTGCCGCGCGGATCGTCGTGTCAGGCGGTCGCGGCATGCAGGCCGGCGAGAACTTCAAGAAGTACATCGAGCCGGTGGCGGACCGTCTCGGCGCCGCGGTCGGCGCCAGCCGTGCTGCCGTCGACGCCGGGTTCGTGCCCAACGACTACCAAGTCGGCCAGACCGGCAAGGTCGTCGCGCCTGAACTCTACATTGCGGTCGGCATCTCGGGTGCGATCCAGCATCTGGCCGGCATGAAAGACAGCAAGGTCATTGTCGCCATCAACAAGGATGGCGAAGCGCCAATCTTCCAGGTGGCCGACTACGGGCTTGTCGGCGACTTGTTCCAGATTATGCCTGAGCTCGAGGCAGAGCTCGCCAAGCCCGGCAAGTAGCGGGTGAATCAAGGCGCCGGTTGTGGCGCGGGACGAAGGCACGATGCCTAAGCAGAGTTCGCAAAAGTGGTCTTCCCGGTTTTGCGATAAAGCTCTGCTGAAGCAAAGTGCTGAGCAAGACCATACGTTGGGCTTCCAACGCATGTCTGCGGAGCCCCGTTTCGCAGCAGGAATGCCTCTTAAGCAGGACCTCGACCCATGAACGCGCATGTCGTGACAAAGTCTGAATTCCAGTTCGAGCCGATCCCGGACGTCAAATTGGTCGGCATCGTTGGGGCGGGTCAGATGGGCAGTGGCATCGCCCATGTCATCGCACTGGCCGGCTACCGCGTGCTGATGAACGACCTCGCCAAGGAGCGCGTCGACGCGGCCATGGCCTTGATCGAGCGCAATCTCGGGCGGCAGGTCACGCGCGGGATGATCAAGGACCAGGACGCTAAGTCCGCGGTGGGCCGGATCGGCTATGCCGCTTCGTTCGCCGATTTCAAGGACTGCGATCTCGTGATCGAGGCCGCGACCGAGGAAGAAGCCGTCAAGCGCAAGATCTTCGCGGCCCTGTGTCCGCACCTCAGGCCGGATGCGATGGTGGCGTCGAACACGTCGTCGATCTCGATCACCCGGCTTGCCGCGTCGTCCGACCGGCCCGAGCAGTTCATCGGCATTCACTTCATGAACCCGGTGCCGGTGATGCAGCTCGTCGAGCTCATTCGCGGCATCGCGACCGGGGACAAGACGTTCGGGATATCCAGGCGATTTGTCGAGAGCCTCGGCAAGACCACGGCCGTCTCGGAGGATTTCCCGGCCTTCATCGTCAACCGCATCCTGCTGCCGATGATCAACGAAGCGATCTACACGCTGTACGAAGGCGTCGGCACGGTGGACGCGATCGACAAGGCGATGCGCCTGGGCGCCAACCACCCGATGGGACCGCTGGAGCTGGCGGACTTCATCGGCCTCGATACGTGCCTTTCCGTGATGCAGGTTCTGTATGAAGGGCTGGCGGACAGCAAGTATCGGCCGTGCCCGCTGCTGGTGAAGTACGTCGAGGCCGGCTGGCTCGGCCGCAAGGCCAAGCGCGGCTTCTACGACTATCGCGGCGACAAGCCTGTGCCGACGCGGTGAGTGGTGAATCGTGAGTGGTGAATGGTGAGTGGTGAATGGTGAGTGGTCAGTTGTCGGTAGCGAAACAGAGAGCGTTATCCTCACGTCCCACTCACGATTCACCACTCACCACTCACGATCTTCACGCTGCCGCCCGCTGTTGCATCATCTCGCGGCGATAGCCGAGGGCTTCGGCGATGTGGGCGCGGGCGACTTGGTCCACACCGTCGAGATCGGCGAGCGTTCGCGCTACGCGCAGCGTTCGATGGAAGCCCCGCGCCGACAGCGACAAGGTTTCCGCCGCGCGGCGCATCAGGTCGCGTCCCGTTTCGTCGGGCATCGCCACGTCTTCCAGGATCTGGCCGGCGGCCTCCGCGTTCGTGCGCGGCGCCTTTGCGCCGTAGGCCGCGTAGCGCGCCTTTTGCCGTTGTCGTGCGGCGAGCACACGCGCGGCGACTTCCGCGCTGCCTTCCGCCGCGGCGGGCAATACGAGATCGGCAGCCGAGACGGCTGGAACTTCGATCTGCAGATCGATGCGATCAAGCAGCGGGCCTGAGATCCGCGACTGATAATCCGCGGCGCAGCGCGGGCCGCGTTTGCAGCTTTGCCCGGGTCCGCCACCGCAGCGGCACGGGTTCATCGCCGCGATCAGCTGAACGCGTGCCGGATAGGTGACGCGGTGGTTGGCACGCGCGATGACGACCTCGCCGGTCTCCAGCGGTTGACGCAGGCTATCGAGCACTTGCGGGGTGAACTCGGGCAGCTCGTCGAGAAACAGCACGCCGAGATGGGCGAGGCTGACCTCCCCGGGCTTTGGCCTCGAGCCACCGCCGACAAGTGCGGCCATGCTTGCCGAATGGTGTGGCGCGCGGAACGGCCGTTGCACTTTGATCTGGCCGCCCATCAATTCGCCGGCTAGCGAGTGCACCATCGAGACTTCGAGCATATCCGCGGTATCGAGCGGCGGCAGGATCGACGGTAAACGCGCCGCCAGCATCGACTTGCCGGACCCTGGCGGCCCGATCATCAAAAGGTTGTGGCCGCCAGCCGCCGCGACTTCCAGCGCGCGCTTGGCGGCCTCCTGCCCCTTGATGTCGCGCAGATCGGGTTGCAGACCGGCTTCGTTCGCGATGTTCGGTTCCGGACGGCGCAACGTCTGCAGGCCGCGGAAGTGATTGACGAGTGACAACAGGTGGGGCGCGGCGATGATCTCGACGTCCTCGCCAGCCCACGCCGCTTCGGGGCCCGAGGCCGCCGGGCAGATCAGCCCTTTCTGCAAGGCATTGGCGCCAACGGCTGCCGGCAACGCGCCGGGCACCGGACGGATCGCGCCGTCGAGCGCCAATTCACCGATCGCGGCGAACCGGTCCACGGTATCGGCCGATATCGCCTCCATCGCGACCATCATTGCCAACGCGATCGGCAGATCGAAGTGGCTGCCTTCCTTCGGCAGGTCGGCCGGGGCGAGATTGACCGTGATCCGCGTCCAAGGCAGCCCAAGCCCTATCGCATGCAATGCGCTGCGCACGCGCTCGCGGCTCTCCGCCACGGCCTTGTCGGGCAGCCCGACGATCGAGAACTGCTGCTTGCCGGATGTAATCCGCACCTCGACCTGAACCGGCCGGGCTTCGATGCCGACGAATGCGAGTGTCGAAATACGACCGTACATGGGTGCCCCGCTGACGCGACTGGAGCGAGACTATGGGGGCGCATGCAACGTGTCAAGAACAAGAAGCGAACAAAGAGGTTTCAGGTGTCAGGTTCCAGGGATCAGGGAAAGTGACAGCGGTCCTGAAACCTGATCCCTGGAACCTGAAACCTCTCTCAATATCCTTCACCCAGCAATGGGAACGCGCCGGCCATGCCGAGGCGGCCCGGGATTGGCGCGATCGGCTCGAGGTGGCGCGGGGTTAGTTCGCCAAACGAGCGAACGCCGAGCAGGCCGAGGCAGCGGATCACCTCGTCTTCGAGGATCTCCAACATGCGGACGACGCCGGCTTCACCCGCAGCGACCGCGGCGAATGCCTGCAGTTTGCCGATGCCGACGGCGCTGGCGCCCAGCGCCATCGCCTTGACGATGTCGGTGCCGCGCATGATGCCGCCGTCGACGACGACCTCGGCCCGGCCGCGCACCGCGGCGACAACCTCCGGCAACACCTGGATGGTGCCCTTGCCCTGATCGAGCTGGCGGCCACCGTGATTGGACACGTAGACCACGTCGATGCCACGCTCGACGGCCTCGGCGGCGTCTTCGGCGGTGGCGATACCCTTGAGGATCAGCGGGATCTTGTGACGCGCCTTGATGCGCTCGATGTCGGCCCAGGCAAACCGCTCCTGATGCTGGCGGACGCTGGGAGCGGCGCGGCGCGCGGTCGGCTTGTAGCGCTTGGCGAGATCGCGTTCGCGGCGGCCGTAGTGATCGAGATCGACGGTGATGGCAAGGCCGGTGTAGCCCACCGCGATCACCCGGGCGACGATGTCGTCGATCCACGCCTCGTCACCGCGCACGTAGAGCTGGAACAGCTTGTGATTGGTGTTGGAGCGCGCGACTTCCTCGAGCCCTGGCTGCGCGACCGAGCTCAGCATGTGGACCACCCCGAAGGTGGCGGCCGCGCGCGAGGGGGCAACCGCGCCGTTCTCGACGATGTCCTCGATCGAGCCGATCGGCGCGAGGATCACCGGCATCCGCAAGTCGCGACCCATGAAGCGCGCGCGCGGGCTGACGCCCTCGACGTTGCGCAGCACGCGCGGACGGAAGGCGAGACTGTCGAGCGCGAGGCGGTTGCGGATCAGCGTCGTCTCGGTCTCCGAGCCGCCGGCGATGTAGTCCCACGGGCCCTTCTCGAGCTTCGCCTTGGCCAGCGTCACGAACTCATGCAGCACCTCGATATCAAGTGCCTTGGCCTGCTCCTTCTTGGCCGCCATGCGGACCCCCCCCAAAAAGTTCGTTGACGTGCATTGGCCTTGGGCGATCGTCCTGCCTACTGCCTCACCTTGGCCTCGACTGCATCCCAGTACAGCGCCGCGATATCGGCGCCGCCGAACGCCTTGATCTGGCGGATGCCGGTCGGAGAGGTCACGTTGATCTCGGTGAGGTAGGGGCCGATCACGTCGATGCCGGTGAAAATCAGGCCGCGCTTTTTCAGCTCAGGGCCGAGCCGGGCGCAAATTTCGCGATCGCGATCGCTGAGGTCGGTTGCGACCGCGGTCCCACCGACGTGGAGATTGGAACGCGATTCGTCCGCCGCCGGCACCCGGTTGAGCGCACCCGCTACCGCGCCGTCGATCAGGATGATGCGCTTGTCGCCCTGGCGCACCTCGGGCCGGTATTGCTGCACCATGAACGGCTCGCGGAACACGGTGTGGAACAGCTCGATCAGCGAATTGAGGTTGGTGTCGCCGGGCTGGACGCGGAACACGCTGGCGCCGCCGTTGCCGTACAGCGGCTTGATGATGATGTCGTTGTACTGGGCCCGGAAGGCCCTGACATCGTCGGCGTTGCGGGTGACCAGCGTCGGCGGCATCAGATCGGTGAAATCGAGGACGAACACCTTCTCCGGCGCGTTGCGCACGTGCGCGGGGTCGTTGACGACGAGCGTGCCGGGATGAATGCGCTCGAGCAGATGCGTGGTCGTGATGTAGGCCATGTCGAACGGCGGATCCTGCCGCAGCATGACCGTGTCCCAATCGGCGAGGTTTTCGGTGCGGGCCTCGCCGAGCCGGTAGTGGCTGCCGATGCGGTCCTCCACCGTGAGCGTGGCGCCGCGCACAATAAGCTTGCCGTCGCGCAGGGAGAGATCCTGCGGTGTGTAGTAGAGCAGCTCATGGCCGCGCCGCTGCGCTTCGAGCAACAACGCAAACGTGGAATCGCCGCGGATATCGATGCGGTCGATCGGGTCCATTTGGCAGGCGACACGTAAGGGCATGGGGCTCTTGTTCTAGTCCGGACGAACGCTGCACGATCAGGGCTGCCGCCCTGCACCCGTTTGGGGAGCGTGGCCCCCAACGCCCTGTCCCTCTCTCGCAAAAAAGAAGGGTGGGTCTGGGAGGTCTCCTCCCAGCCGGGTGCGGGCGGGAGCCCGCTCGCGAAGCGAAAGGCCAGTGGGGGTCGTGAATACTACCAGCTATTGAGCGCGTCGGGTATGTGGCGCGGCAGGCAGCGCGGGCCGAGCAGCACGGTATCGAGGCCGATGCGATGCTCGCGATACGCCGGATGGCGCCACAGCCAACGCTCCACCGAATCCCCCAGGCGAGAAGCCTGCCGGGCCGAAACGGCGTTCTGCGCTTCCTCGATCGTGCGGCGTTGCTTGACTTCCACGAACGCAAGACGCTTGCCGCGCACGGCGATCAGATCGATCTCGCCGTAGGGGCCGCGATGACGCCGGTCCAAAATGCGATAACCCTTGAGGACCAGAAGCGCGGCGGCGATCAACTCGGCGAAGCGGCCGCGGCGCTCGGCGGCGCGCCGATCGGGCACCGGCTTTGCCACGGCGCGGGTCTTGTCGTAACCGGCTGTCAACATGGGTCTTCGCCTGTCGTGGGCGGCTGGCTAGAGCTTGTGCCCTTTGCCGCGAGAGCCAGATCGTACACGCGCGATCGCGAAACGCCAAGCCGCGCCGCAACGCTCGCGGCGGCATCCCTGACGGAACCGGCGGCAAGTGCCGGCTCCAAGGCCAGTAGAATCTCGGCATCGGTCGCGGGCTGATCCTCGCGCGGGCCGATCACGATGACGATTTCGCCCTTGATGGTTGTCCCCGCAGCCCAGTCGGCCAGCTCGACCAGTGTCCCGCGATGATGGTGCTCATTGAGCTTGGTCAACTCGCGGGCAACGACAGCCGGGCGGCCCCCCATGATCCCTGCGAGTTCGGCAAGGGCGTCGGCGAGCCGCGCTGGAGATTCAAACAGGATCAAGGTGCCCGGTGTGCCTGTTAGCGCCTCGATCCGTTCGCGGCGGGCGCCGGTCTTCGCGGGCAGGAAGCCAGCGAAATGAAACGTGTCGGTCGGCAGCCCGGAGGCGACGAGGGCGGCCAACGGCGCTGAAGCGCCAGGGATAGCGTAGACGGCATGATCGGCTTCGATCGCGGCCCGCACCAGTTTATAGCCGGGGTCGGAAATCAGCGGCGTGCCGGCGTCACTGATCATCGCGACGGTTTGGCCGCGCCCGAGCGCTTCCAGGATGCGCGGGCGCTCCCGCTCGGCGTTGTGCTCATGATAGATGTCGAGACGCCGGGAAATCCCGAACCGGTTGAGCAGCTTCTGGCTTTGCCGGGTGTCTTCGCAGTAGAGCCGGTCGGCCAACGCCAGGGCGGCGAGCGCGCGGAGCGTGATATCGCCGAGGTTACCGATCGGGGTCGCGACGAGATGGAGCCCGGGCGGCAAAGGCGTGGCCAGCCGTGCCTCGAGTTCGGCGGCGGCGCGCTCGGCAATGCGGCGCACGTCAGGGGGAGCGCGCACGGGGGCCGTCGTCGCCGCTGTCTTTTCGTCGTGATCTCGCATGCTGCCCTTCATGCCGCCAAGGTGACGCTTTCGGGCACCATCCGCAACCCTCGCGTTCGAACTCTGGTTTTCGCGCGCGTGCCTTCATGTTCTCGCCGCAATGCCCTGGTCCTTTTTAAGCCCATATCCTCGTGGCATTCGCACTTATGCCGTCGTGGAGAGACTGACTTACCGGGGAACTTTATGCTGGCCGGTGCGCGGCGAACACTCTAACCCTTTGTCGAGGAAGGGGAGCAGGCGCTGCCAAAAGGCAGCTTGCTGCAATTCGATGGGGCTTCGATGGCGCTTTCAATGGCGACGCAGCGTGAACGTGGTGTTTGGCGGGGGCTGGCGGCTTCCCTCGTCTGTACCGTCGGACTTGCTGCCTGTGCCGTAAACGGTCCCGGTCTGCCGTCGGCGGATACCACTGGCTCTTTGCCGCAGCGCGACGGTGGCGCAACCTCCAAGGCGGATGCCGCAGGATCTGCGCGCGCGACGAGTGGCAAGGCCAAGGTCGTGATGTTGTTGCCGCTGTCAGGACCCGGCTCGCTCGGCGGCGTCGCAAAGGCAATGAAGCAGGCGGGCGAACTCGCCGTGATCAACGGCGCCGGCCCCGAGTTCCAGCTCTCCGTCAAGGACGACATGGGAACGCCGGAAGGCGCGAAGGCCGCCGCCGAAGAAGCCGTGCGCGAGGGTGCTGAGATTATCCTTGGGCCGCTGCTGTCGGCTTCGGTCGAGGTTGTCGCTCCCATCGCGGCGGCCGCCAAAATTCCGATGATCGCGTTTTCCAACGATCGCCGCGTGGCCGGCCCCAATGTCTTCCTGCTCAGCTTCATGCCGGAACAGGATATCGAACGCATCGTCGGTCACGCCAGCGCACAGGGCCGCCGCAACTTCGCGGCGCTGCTGCCCGACGACGCCTATGGCCGGATTGTCGAGCAGGCCTTCACCAAGGCGGTTGCGACAGCGCAAGGCAATGTGATCGCCATCGAGCGTTATGCCCGTTCCGGCGCCGGCATGCTGGAGGCGACCCGGCGGGTGGGCGAGGCGCTTGCGACAGCCGGCGACGGGAGCAGCCCGGCCGATGCGTTGCTGGTTCCGGGCGAGCCGGAGACGCTGACCAGCATCGGTCCGCTGATCGCTTATGCCCGGATCGATACGACCAAAATCAAGTTGCTCGGCACCGGCGGATGGGACGCGCCGAATATCGGCCGCGATGCCACCTTCGTCGGCGGCTGGTACCCCGCGCCTGATCAACGGGGCTGGCAGACGTTCGCCGATAATTTCGCCAAGACGTTCGGATCTGCGCCGCCCCGCATCGCCAGTGTCGCTTTCGACGCGGTGGGAATTGCATCCACGCTGTCGGCCAACCCGCCCGCGAGTCGATTTACAGCGGCTGGCCTGACCCGCGCGAACGGATTTACCGGCGCCGATGGCGTCGTGCGGTTCAATCCGGACGGCACCGCCGAGCGCGCGCTGGCCGTCCACGAAGTGCAGGGGTTCGGCTCCAGCATCGCCGATCCGGCCCGTACAGTGCCACCCCGCGGACAGCCGCCGCAAGCTCAGGCGGCGGCCAGACCGCCACACGTCAATTGATGCGCTGGTTCGGCCACGAGGCCCGCCTGTGAGCGCCGTACTCACGACGGTAGGCCCGATATTCGGGCTGATTGCCCTCGGCTTTGCCGCGGCACGCCTGAAGTGGCTCGCCGAGTCCGCGGGCAAGGGCATCGCCGATTTCACGTTCCTGATCGCCATGCCGGCACTGCTGTTCCGCACCGTGGTGGTGGCGGACATGGGCGACGCGCGTCCCGCCTTGCTGCTGTCGAGCTACTTTGTGACTGTCGCGATCATCTGGGCCGTGGCCACGGTGGCGTCGTCGCTCATGCTTCGCAGGCCCGCGGCGGAAGGCGCGGTGTTCGCGATGACTGCGAGTTACGGCAACATCGTGCTGCTCGGCATACCGATTGCGATCGGCGCCTATGGCGAACGCGCGGCGCCGACGGCCGCCATCATCGTGTCGATGCATGTCGCGACGCTGTGGCTCGCGGCGTGTCTGCATTTGGCGCTGGCGGAGCGGTCGCGGGCGGGCACGCTCGCTCAGCTCGCCAAGAGCGTCGTCGTCGACTTCGCGCGCAATCCGATCGTCGTCGCGATCGTGATCGGCGTGATCTGGCGCGCGACGGGGATCGGCCTGCACGTTTCGATCGACCGCATGTTGTCGCTGCTGACGCAGGCGGGCGTGCCGTGCGCGCTGTTTGCGGTCGGGTTCAGTCTGGCCGGATTTCGCATCATGGGCGAGTTGCGGACGCTGGCCGTCAGCTTCACGCTGAAAAACCTGATCTCGCCGGTATTGGCCTGGTTGATCGTGCGGCATGCGTTCGACGTGCCGGTCTTGCCAGCAACCGTCATCACGCTGTTTGCGGCAATGCCGACGGGAACGGCGACGTATCTGTTCGCGTCGCGCAACGATCTGGCTGTGCAGACGACGTCGGCAACGGTGGCGCTGAGTACCGCGGGCGCGATGATTACGCTGCCGATCGTAATGCTGCTGCTCGGTCAGCCTTGACGGCGAAGGCGTCGGCAACCGGCTTGGCCAGGGCCGTGGCGGTTGCGGTGGCTTGGAGGGTTCCGGTCGTCCCGGAACGGAGAACGCCTGCGAGCTCCTCCCGGAGCTGGTCCAGCTCGTAGAGGGCCACGTCGATGCGTTGCACGGCACCGGCATGGCAGCGCCCGGCCCGTTCGCCGCGCGCCACCGAAGCGTGGAAGTCACCGGACAGGCGCTCGAAGTGTTGCCGGTCCTCGCAGATGGCGGCCTCGTGTTCTTGCCTGGCTGCTGTGGGAACGCTGTACCGCACGATGAGTGCGCGGGAGCGGATCAACGAGGCCCAGAGGCGGCCGGTCAAAGCGGGGCGGATCGTGGCGAGCCCGCGCAACAAGGCCTCGCCTCGTTCGGCACGCAACGTGGCTGGCGCGCTCGATATCCTGAATTGGTCGGCTGTCGTCTGGTGCATTGTGCCGATATATGAAAGCGGTGTTGGCTGGACCGCGAAGCGGCCACGAAGAGTACGTACACGCTGCTTGTGTTCGCGCCAGCCGGCAAGCTGAAATTCGCCCGCCACGATGCGGAAAAGTCTCTGTTTGATCAGCATCTTGATGCCCCGGCCGTCCCAGGGGCATGATCCAACGCGGATGGTAAATATTTGATGAGCGCGGCGGCTTCGGGCGGCATCATTCCGCGATCGCCAACAACCGCGATCGAGGACGCACTTGCGTCGCGCGCGCGGGTCCACCTAAAAGGTTGGCGAATGTTGTGGGTGCACGCGCAGCGCATGCTGAACGAGAGGCACGCTGGACGAAAAGGATCGGGCACGATGAAGAAGGTCTATCCCAGCGCCGCGGCGGCGATCGCGGACGTCGCGCGCGACGGCATGACGGTCGCGGTCGGCGGTTTCGGCTTGTGCGGCATCCCCGAGGCGCTGATCGCGGCGCTGCGGGACACCGGCGTCAAGGATCTGACGGTCATCTCGAACAATGCCGGCGTCGATGATTTCGGGCTCGGCCTGCTGCTCAAGACGCGGCAGATCAAGAAAATGATCTCGTCCTATTTCGGCGAGAACAAGGATTTCTAGCGCCAGTACCTGGCCG
>CAMDPA010000130.1 GCA_945903565.1 Devosia equisanguinis
ATGCGCAAGCCATCCAATGACTTGATCGTGCGCGTGTTCGACCTGGGATTGGGCATCGGCCATGACGGTCCTCATCGCGAATCGAAAGGACCTGCATAGATTCAGCATTCTCCCGCCGTGTCACCTACAGATTCATGCAATCGCCTTGATCAATCACCGGCCCGGCGTTGACCATTCCAATCGCCGCGCCGTCTTTGGCGGCAACGTTGAACATGTACTGCGCGCCCTGGATGCCGCCGTTCCCAGGCATGTTACTGGAGACGACGTTCGGCTCTCCCGGGAGGTGCCTGGCCATGTGCGGCATGAACGTGCGCGCCACGATGTCGATTGCCCCGCCAACACCGCCACCGATGTAAAAGTTGACGGTCTTGCCTTTGAGAGTGAACTGCGCGGAGGCTGCTGCCGGCAGCACTGCGAGGCCGACAAGAGCAGCAATAGCGGCAAACCAGATCATCGCGTCCCTTCTCCTGGCCTCAGTTCTTCGGTGTTGTTGCTTCGATGGTGCGCTGAATGATCGGCTTCGGCGTGGCGAACAGGCGGGCAACCAGCTTCTCGACCTCCTGGCCCGAATGCGGTGCAAGGTTCTGCCCGCGCTTTTGTGCTTCCGCGCGATAGACCGCATCCCGCATCACAGCATCGAACGCCTTACGATAGGCGGCAAGCGCCTCGTCCGTCGTGCCGGGCGGCAGATAGTACGGATTGTTGAACTCATACGGCAACAAGTAGAACTCCAGCATTTGCCGCTGGTCTTCCGATTTGATCAGATCGATCGCCCGCGGCACGTTGGGGAACGCGCTATCCGCCGTCATCGCGACCTGCACCAGCGGCACGAGCTTGCTGTCACGCAACCAGTCCGCGCGCGTTGTCCGCATCGACGAAAGCGTATTGCAGATGCCCTCCACCTCGCCGCGCTCGATCGCCAATAGCGCATTGCCGACGTGGAAACCCGAGATCGGCCTGAAGCGCGTGCCGATCAGCGCGTTCATCAGCAATGCCGATCGCATCGGCGCCGACGTAGCTCCCGTCGATGCCATCACGACCTCTTGGCTGCGCGCGTCACCCAGCGACTTTGAACGCGAGCCGTGCCAGACCGCACACACCGTATCGGCCTTGAGCAGACTGCCGATCCATCGAAACTTCGTCAGATCGTAGTTGCCGGCGAACGCACCGCCCATCAATGGCTCGACAACCGGCCCGGCGTTGGTGGTCCCGATGGCAGTACCGTCCTTCGCCGCGACGTTGTAGGCGAACTGCACAGCCTGAATGCCGCCGTTACCGGGCATGTTGCTGACGACGACTTGCGGTTCACCAGGCAGGTACTTACCCAGATGTTGCGCGAACGTGCGTGCGAAAATGTCGACGCCGCCACCCGCGCCACCGCCAACGTAAACCGTGACCGTCCGGCCTTTGAGGTCGAGCTGCGCGCGCGCGGGTGCGGACGACAGCACCAACGTGACCAACATTGCGCCAATCGACAAACTGCTGCGAATGCTCATGCATCCATCCCCGTCGCTGCAGCCGTGCCGGTCGCCGGGATGGCCGATCCCAGCTCGACTATCGCTGAATCCGAACCCAGAGGATAGATGGACCGATACCACCGCTCATGCGACCCGATTTCGCCGGTATCCTGCACGGCATCGCGTTCTTCCTGGAACGCAACTATCCAGTACGCCGCACGATGCGCTAACCTCGGCGACCGGCAGGCCAACCCGCCGCACCGCCAACGGGAGGAAATCGCATGGACCGGCGCGACTTCGTTGCTGGATCGGCTGCCGCTGTAGCGGCAGCTGGATCGACGCCCGCTCAAGCTCAACAGGCTTATCCCTCCCGTCCGATCACGTTCATCAATCCGTTTCCGCCCGGTGGTGTGGCCGATGTCGTGATCCGGCCGTTCGCGGCGGCCTTGGAGCCGGTCATCAAGCAACCCGTCGTGGTCGACACCAAGGCCGGCGCGGCCGGCGCCGTTGGTGCGCAGGTCGCGGCCAGCGCAAAGCCGGATGGCTACACGCTGCTTGTCCACATCGTATCGCTGCTTGGCTTTGCCGAGGTCGATCGCATCAACGGACGCCAGGTCAAGTTCACGATCGACGATTTCATTCCGATCGCGCGCCTCGTCGCCGACCCGAACGTGCTCGTCGTCAACGCGGATTTGCCCTACAAGACACTGAAGGACCTCGTCGATGACGCCAAGCAGCGTCCCAACCAGATCCTGTTCAGCTCGTCGGGCTTGTACGGCGGGACGCATTTGCCGACGGCGCTGTTTCTCGATGCGGCCGGCTTGCAGATAAAGCACCTGCCGACAACGGGCGGCGGCCCGGCCTTGACGGCGGTGCTCGGCAACAACGCGCAGTTCACGATCATCTCGTTCGCGGGCGCGGCAGCCCAGATCAGGGCCGGCAAACTCCGCGCGCTCGCATGCTTCGGCGACAAACGGGTGAGCACGTATCCCGACGTCCCGACGATGAAGGAGCTCGGTTATGACATCGAGTTCTACCTGTGGTGCGGCCTGTTTGCCCCCAAAGGCACGCCGGATGCCATCGTCGACAAACTGCGCGTGGATGCGAAAGCCGTTGCCACCGGCGACGCCTTCAAGCAGTCGATGGGTAAACTGAACCAGGATATCCACTACCTTGATCAAGCCGACTTCAAGTCGTTCATTGACGTCGATGCCAAACGCGTTGTGCGTGCCGTGCAACTGATCGGCAAGGCGTGATCTACCGATTGAACCCACGAGGGTGACTTCATGAACACGGGCATCGACGCGAACGGCTATCCCATCGCCTTCAAGACCGCGGCGGGATCGCGCGTTTCGGCGCTTGCGACCGGCGCACCCGGCGAAGACGTGTTCACCGCCGAGGTTCGCCACGCCGGCCATCACCAGAAGGAGGCCGTGGTCGAGGAAGGCCGCGGCGGCCCCTCGTGGCGTCTCGCCAGCGACGAGGGCGTGCACCTCAAAGGCACCGACCTCGCGCCGTTCCCACTCGGCTTCTACAATGCCGGCCTTCAAGCCGATCTCGCCGGAACCATCGTGCGGTTGGCGAAAGCCCGCGGCGTCACCCTCGATGGTCTCGCGATGACGCTGGTGACTGCCTACTCGCTGACCGGCTCGTTTGTGCAAGGTACGGGGCAGGGCGTGGCGGAAGGCGTCTACATCGATCTCGACATCGCGACGAAAGCACCCGCAGCCGCGATCAAGGACCTCGTCCGCGATGCAGTGGCTGCCTCCCCCGCGCTTGCGATGGTGACGACGCAGATCGACAACACATTCGCACTCTACGTCAACGGGCGCCGGCGCGACCCGACAACGCTTCCGGCATCGCAGGCCGGCAACGCCACCGATTCCTTCGTCAAGTACAAGGACCTGCCTCGCCCGCTCGCCGGCGCTGGTGATGCCTCGGGCCTCGTCGTCAAGACCGGCGAGAAGCAGCCGGGCGAGCCGATCACTGCGCCGGTCGCCGGCAAGGTGATCCGCGAGGTGAAAGGCCGCGGTGCGCTCGTCGATATGAAGGGCATTTACCGCTGCAATGCCGCGCTCAATCTTCCGGCCAGCTCGCTGTTCGAATTCACCGCCGACGAGACCGGCGCCGCCACCGCGCCGACCGGCCTTGGCCTTGCCACCGCCGGCATCGCGTTCTGCTACATCACGCAGATCTCGCGCTACATCGAGCATATGAAGCTCCCGATCCACGGCGTCCGCCTCGTGCAGTATTCGCCTTACGGCATCACCAGCGCGATGCGCGGCACCGCGGCGCCATGCGACACGCACCTGTTCTTCAACGGCGAGACGGACGACGACACCTTCGAGATGCTGCAACGCGTGGCTGCCAACACCTGCTATCTCCACCAGACCATGATCCAGATGCCGAAGCTGGAAGTGAATGTGCGGATCGGCGGCAAGGCCGTGTGATGGCATTGGCAGAACGGATGAGCAAAGCCCCGCAACCCCGGTCTCATTTGCATCAACACCCAACAGACCAGGTATCTTCCCATTTGACTTGTGCGGCGCATCATGAGATAAGCCGCCCGTTGCTCGCATGAGCATTCCTAGGCGCTCCAGCGCGTGAAGGGGCATGTTTCGGGTCAAACGGCCCCTTTCGCCCCGCCTGTAGAGCGCCCCGATCTCCCCGAACGATAGCCCAGGTCACGCGGGGCATCCCACCGAAACGGGTTGTGCCCGTTCCCGCGACACGACCGACACGTTCGGCGGCGCGGGTCTATGCGCGCACGACCTAGATGAAAGACAGCAGTTTGACCACGTTCCAAGAGCTCGGCCTTGCCGAGCCCCTTCTCAAGGCGCTCACCGAGACCGGCTACGAGACGCCGACCCCCATCCAGCTCCAGGCTATTCCGCCCGTCCTCAAGGGCCTCGACGTTCTCGGCATCGCCCAGACCGGCACCGGCAAGACCGCCGCGTTCGCACTGCCGATCCTGCATCGCCTCGCCGCCGACCGCCGCCCGACACCGGCACGCGGCACCCGCTGCCTCGTGTTGAGCCCGACGCGCGAGCTCGCAAGCCAGATCGCGGAGAGCTTCCGCACCTACGGCAAGAACCTCGGTTTCACCGTTACCGTCGTGTTCGGCGGCGTCAGCGAGCGGCCGCAAGCCATGCAGTTGAACCGCGGCGTCGACATCCTTGTCGCCACGCCCGGCCGGCTGCTCGACCATATGTCCCAGCGCAATGTCTCGCTGGCCGGCACCGAAATCTTCGTGCTCGATGAAGCTGACCAGATGCTCGACCTCGGCTTCTTCCGTCCGATCCGCAAGGTCGTGGCGCAGTTGCCGGCCAAGCGGCAGAACCTGTTCTTCTCGGCGACCATGCCGAAGGAGATCGAGGAGCTGACACGCGAGTTGTTGCGCGATCCCGTCAAGGTCGCCGTGGCGCCTGCGTCCACAACCGTTGAGCGCGTATCGCAGCGGGTGATCCACATCGAGCAGAACAAGAAGAAGTCCCTGCTCGTCGAATTGCTTGCCGACAAAGTGATGCAGCGCACCCTCGTGTTCACGCGTACCAAGCGCGGCGCCGACCGGGTCGCCAAGCATCTCGTGACAGCCGGCATTCCGGTATCCGCGATCCATGGCAACAAGAGCCAGAACCAGCGCGAAGCAGCCTTGGATGCGTTCAAGGCCGGCAAGATCCGCGTCCTCTGCGCGACCGACATCGCAGCTCGCGGCATCGACATCGACGAGGTCACCCACGTCGTGAACTTCGACCTCCCGGAAGTGCCGGAAGCTTACGTCCACCGCATCGGCCGCACGGCGCGCGCCGGCACGCTGGGCGCTGCTCTGGCGTTCTGCTCGGGCGAGGAGAAGCATTTGCTGCGCGACATCGAGCGGCTGACCCGTCAGGTGATCCCGAGCGACGACCGCCGCAACGACGCAAGTCTCGTCGGCGAGAAGGCAGGCGAAGGTGGTGGCCGGAGTGAGCGCGGTGGTGGCGATCGGCGCGAAGGCGGCCGTGGCGGCTCTCGTGGTGGCGAGCGTTCGGGTAACCGCGCGGGCCAACGTCCCGCCTATGGCGAGCGTCCGGCCTTCGGCGGCGGCGAGCGTCGTGATGGTGGTGGCTATAATCCTGCCGCACCGCGCGCACCGTCGAGCGAGCGTGGCGACAGCCGCGATCGGCCCCGCAGCAATGGACCTCGCGACAGCGAGCGTTCCGGCGTTGTGCACGCCGGCGCCTCGGACGGTTACAGAGGCCGGGATACGGTAAGCGCTCCGCGCCCGAATGGCGGTGAGCGTTCCGGTGGACATCGGGACGCGCGCCCCAGTGGTGGTGAGCGTTCGCGCGATGGCCAGAACGAGCCGCGCCGCTTTGCCCCGAGTGGTGACAAGCGGCCAAGCGACAATAGAGGTGGCTCTCGCGATGGCGCCGGAGCCGGTGGTCATCGCCCCAACGGCGGTGAGCGTTCCAGCGAGCGTCCGCGGGACGGCCAGCACGAGCCTCGCCGGTTCGCGGCAGGTGGCGACAAGCGTCCCGGCGGCAACCGTGACTCGGCCGGCCATCGTGGCGGCGGCGGCGGCGGTGATCGCAGCGCAGGCGGCTTTCGCGGCGGCGCAGGCCGGCCTTCTTCGGGCGCCCCCCAAGGCGGACGACGGGATCGTCAGCGTCCACCCCACGCAGGCAGCAAGTCGTAAGGCGCTGACTGCACGGTAGAACGTTGATCGTATAAGCGGCGGTGGGAGCAATCCCGCCGCCGCGTTCGTTTGTGCCCACGCGCTTCTGTCATCTATTGATGGCCTGCAATTGAGGGCTTGTGTCCAGCCGGAGACCGCTGACACATTGCAGGTCTCGGCCCTCACCTCTCGCGGATCCCCACCATGCCCTACGACAGCCTGCGCTCCTATCTGTCCGCGCTCGAACAGCAGGGGCTGTTTCGTTGGGTCGACACGGAGGTCGACAAGGACTGGGAGATCGGTACGGTGTCGCGCATGATCTTTCGCGCGATGCCCGAGGACAAGCGCTACGGAATCGGCTTCCGCAACATCAAGGGCTTCCCGGGCGGCCGCGTCGTCGCCGGCGTGATCGCCTCGTCGAAGCAGATGATCGCCTCCGCGATCGGCTGCGAGGCAACCGCCGACAGCATCCATGCCAAGGTCATCTCGGGTCTCGAAAAGCCGATCCCACCCGTGATCGTGAAGACTGGTCCGTGCAAGGAGGTGAAGATCACCGGGAAGGATATCGACCTCACGAAGATGCCGATCCCCGTATGGACGCCGACGAAAGATGCCGGCGCCTACCTCACGCCGCTGTGGGTGACGAAGGACCCTGACACTGGCCGCCGCAACGTCGGCATCCGCCGTTGCCAGATCAAGGACAAGGACACCACCGGCATCCTGTTCGGCGCGCCTGACCGTGGCGGCGCGATCCATCACGCCAAGTGGAAGGCCCTCGGCAAACCCATGCCCGCCGCGATCTTCATCGGCGCCGACCCCGTACAATACCTTGTCGCCCCCTCGCGCTACGGCGAGGATGAGTTCGCGATTGCCGGCGGCATTCGCGGGCAGGCGGTGGAACTCGTCAAATGCGAGACGGTCGATCTCGAAGTGCCCGCCACCGCCGAGATCGTGATCGAAGGCGAGGTGCTGACCGACTATACCGAGCCCGAGGGCCCCTTCGGCGAATTCACTGGCCATATGGCGGGCGGCCGCGCCGGGCCCGTCTTCAAGGTCAAGTGCATCACCCATCGCAAGGACCCGATTCAGCTCGGCATCCTCAGCCAGTTCCCGCCGTCCGAGAGCAGCATGCTCAAGGTCGCGTTGCTTGAATCGAACATCCTCAAGCACTTGAAATCGACGCTGAATATTCCCGGTATCGCCGATGTCCACGCATTGGAAGCGGGCGGCTGCACCGCGATCTGCTGGGTGAGCCTCAAGAAAATGTATTCCGGCCACGTCGATCAGGTCGCGATGGGCATCTGGGGCTACATGGGCATGAGCTACTTCAAGTGGCTCGTGGTGTGCGACGACGATGTCGACATCCGCGACGGCTTTATGCGCGACTGGGTGATGGCGTGGCGCGTGCGCCCCGACAAGGACATGCGCATCATCGCCGACACCGCGATGGTCGAGCTCGATCCCTCGTCCCTGGAGCCCGGGCTCGCCATGGACCAGACGCGCGGCGCGAAGGCGATGATCGATGCCACGCAGAAGTGGGACTATCCCGGTATATCGCTGCCCCCTCGCGAGATGATGGAGAAAGTCGCCCGCGAATGGGCCAGTTACGGCCTCCCCCCGCTCGGCGAACTGAAAATCCCCAAGCGGACGTGACCGCAGTCCAAGCGATAAGATCTGAATGTAAATCCGAAATAAGCACCACGGAGGAATCTGCCTATGAAAGCGATCTGGTACGAGAAAAAGGGCGCGCCGCATGATGTGCTGGTGCTGGGCGACGTTCCCGAGCCGCAAGCGGCGCCCGGCGAAGTCCGCGTCAAGATGGTCGTGTCCGGCCTCAACCCGTCCGACACCAAGGGCCGCGGCGGCTGGCGCGGACGCACCGCGATGGAATATCCGCGTGTTATCCCGGGCCAGGACGGTGCGGGTGTGATCGATCAGGCCGGACCTGGCATCGACCAGAAGCGCATTGGCGAACGCGTCTGGCTGTACGAGGCGCAGAAGGGCAAGGCGTTCGGCACCTCCGCCGCGTTCGTGATTGTACCGGCCGAGCAGGCCGTGCCGCTGCCACCGGGCATCGACTTCGATACCGGCGCAGCTCTGGGCGTGCCCGCGCTCACCGCACACAACGCGCTGTTCAAGGATGGACCCATTCAGGGCAAGACCGTGCTGGTGACTGGCGGCGCAGGTGCTGTCGGCCAAGCCGCTGTGATGCTCGCTCACTGGGCCGGCGCGCGTGTTCTCGCAACGGTCAGCACGCCACTTGCAGCCGACGTCGCGAAAGCCTCCGGCGCCGATGTCGTGATCGACCGCAAGCGGGAGGACGTCATCGCCCGCGTCAAGGAAGCAACCCAAGGCGCCGGTGTCGATCGCATTCTCGATGTCGCGTTCGAGGACAATGTCGAGATGGACCTCGCGATCATCAAGCCGAACGGTGCGATCGCCAGCTACTCCGCCGGCAGCCCGACCGCGGCGGTGAGTTTTCCCTTCCCGCTCTATATGGCGAAGGGCATCACGCTGCACACCATCATGGTCTACGGCATGTCGCGCGAAGCCCATTGGGCCGCCGTGCGCGATACGACGGCCGCGCTCAAGGCTGGCGTCTACCGCCCCCGCATCGGCGCGCGCTTCCCGCTCGCCCAAGCGGCGGACGCTCACGTGGCACAAGACAACGGCACAGTCACCGGCAAGATTGTGATCGATATCGGCGGGGTGTGAGGAGATGTTGCCGGCAGCAAACAGAAAACCAGACAAGGGAGGAAACGAATGCATGGCATGTCGCGCCGTTTGGCACTGACAGCTTTTTTTGCAGTTTTCATTGCAACAACAGCGACGATGACGGCGACGGCCTGGGCTCAGCTCCAGACGCCGGCAGCGCTGCGTGAGGTTGAGGTTCGCCAGGGCGTCCAGTACGTCGTCCACGACGGCGTACCGCTTGCTGGCGATCTGTATGTGCCCAAGGCGCCCGGAAAATATCCGGTGGTGATCGCGGTGCACGGCGGCGGCTGGCAAGTCGGCAACAGCGGCAACTACCGCTCCTGGGGCAACTGGCTGGCCGCGCGGGGATATGCCGTGTTCGCCATCAATTACCGCCTGATGAAGCCCGGCCAGAAAACCTATCCGCAAGCCGTTCACGACGTGCGCGCGGCAATTCAGTTCGTGAAGGCCAAGGCCGCCGACTTCAACCTCGACCCTGAGCGCGTGGCGCTGATGGGTGACAGCGCCGGCGCCCACCTCGTCGCCCTCGTTGCATTGGCGGGCGATGATCCCACCTTTGCCGGCGCCTACAAAGACGATCAGCACGCCAGCGTCAGCACCAAGGTAAAGGCCGTCGTGGCGGCTTATGGGATCTACGACATGGTGCAGCAGCTCAATCACGACTTGCTGTCGCGGCCGCAGGATTCGATCGTGTCGAAGTTTCTCGGCGAGACCCCCTGGCAAAACCGCAAGCTCTATTTCGACTCTTCGCCGATGAGCTACGTCCAAAACTCCAATCGCTCGGCCTCGTTCTTTCTCGTCCACGGCACCGAAGACGACATCGTCGACCGCGCCCAGTCCGACGCCTTTCTGTTGGCCCTCAAACAGGCCGGCTTCTTCGCGCGCAACGCCGTACTTCAGGGGCTCGGCCATTTCTGGTTCACTGGCGATCCCCTGGAAGATGCCAATGGTGGCAGCGCAAGCGTGGCGCCCCGTGTCGTCAGGTTTTTTCAGCTCAGACTGTAACTGGCAGTGCGCCCCTCGGGGATATAAATACGGCGCGGCCTCGTTAGAGAGCCGCGCCGTCATGGAATTACAGTGCCTGGGTGTCAGATCCAGAGGGGTTGACACCCAGGCAAATTGGCACCCAAGCGAACTACTTGTCGCCTTCCTGCTGCTGCTTCTTGATGGCGGCCTTGAAGATATCGCCGAGCGATGCACCGGCGTCGGACGAGCCGTACTGGGCCACGGCCTGCTTCTCTTCCGCGAGCTCGAGCTGCTTGATCGACACGGTCATGCGGCGGGCCGCCTTCTCCACGCTGATCACGGAAGCATCGACCTTCTGGCCGACCGTGTAGCGCTCGGGGCGCTGCTCGGAACGGTCACGCGACAAGTCGGAGCGCTTGATGAACGTCGAGATGTCGGAGCCGATGATCTTGCACTCGATGCCGTTCTCCTGGATCTGAACGACCTCGCACGTAACGGCATCGCCCTTCTTGTACTTGCCCATCGCATCGAGCGGATCGCCGGAGAGCTGCTTGACGCCAAGCGAGATGCGCTCCTTCGAGCTGTCGACGTCGAGCACGACGGCTTTGACGTTGTCGCCCTTCTTGTATTCCTTGATGACTTCGTCGCCGGCGCGGTTCCAGTCGAGATCCGACAGATGGACCATGCCGTCGATGCCGCTGTCGAGGCCGACGAACAAGCCGAACTCGGTGATGTTGCGGATCGGACCTTCGATGAC
Source organism: Devosia equisanguinis (assembly GCA_945903565.1). Taxonomy (GTDB): domain Bacteria; phylum Pseudomonadota; class Alphaproteobacteria; order Rhizobiales; family Hyphomicrobiaceae; genus CAMDPA01. Next base: position 10,550 of record CAMDPA010000130.1, read on the forward strand.
GGTGCCCTTGGGGTTCTTCGCAAGGAAGGCATCCCACGGGTTGTCCTGGGTCTGCTTGAGGCCCAGCGAGATGCGGCGCTTGTTGGGATCGACCTCGAGGATCTGAACCTCCACGGCCTGGCTCGTCGAAACGATCTTGCCGGGGTGGATGTTCTTCTTGGTCCAGCTCATCTCGGAAACGTGGATCAGGCCTTCGACGCCCGCCTCCAGCTCCACGAACGCGCCGTAGTCGGCGATGTTCGTAACGGTGCCCTTATAGCGTGCGCCGACGGAATACTTGGCCTCGATCGACTGCCACGGATCCGCCTGCAGCTGCTTCATGCCAAGGCTGATGCGCTGCGTATCCGGGTTGATGCGGATGATGCGCACCTTGACCGAGTCGCCGACGTTGACGATCTCGCTGGGGTGGCTGACGCGGCGCCAAGCCATGTCGGTGACGTGCAGCAGGCCGTCGATGCCGCCGAGGTCGATGAACGCACCGTAGTCGGTGATGTTCTTGACCACGCCCTCGATCTCGTCGCCCTCGCCCAGACGCGCCACGATGTCGGCGCGCTGCTCGGCGCGTGTTTCTTCCAGAACGGAGCGGCGCGACACGACGATGTTGCCGCGGCGGCGATCCATCTTGAGGATCTGGAACGGCTGCGGCTGATGCATCAGCGGGCCGATGTCGCGCACCGGGCGAATGTCGACCTGGCTGCCCGGCAGGAACGCCACGGCGCCGTCGAGATCGACCGTGAAGCCGCCCTTGACTTTGTTGAAGATGACGCCCTGAACCTTCTCGCCCGCCTCGAACTGGCGCTCGAGCCGGGTCCAGCTCTCCTCGCGCTTGGCCTTGTCGCGCGACAGCACGGCCTCGCCGAGCGCGTTCTCGATGCGCTCCAGATAGACCTCGACCTCGTCGCCGGGCTTGAGATCGGCATTCTTGCCGTTGACGGCGAACTCGCGCAGCGGCACGCGGCCTTCCATCTTCAGGCCGACGTCGACGATCGCGAAGTCCTTGTCGATCGAGACGACCTTGCCGCGGACCACATTGCCCTCATAGGCAATGTCCTCGGCCAGCGTCTCGTTCAGCATGGCGGTGAAGTCCTCCATGCTGGGGGACATATCCTTGTTCAGCTCAGGCGTGCTCATCAATGCTCCATGGTCTAGTGCCGGCGGCCGGGCGTCGCCCAGGCCGTCACGGCAGGATTGGTTGGGCTGCTTGTTTGGACGGGGTGAAACGGCCAAATCACGCGTTGCCGACGGCTGAACCGCAGGCCGAGCGAGAATTCGAATGTCCGTTCACCAGTTGTCTCTGTCGTGCTGCGAGCGGAGAGCATCCAAGCTCTACCAACGGGAGTAGGGACGTTCCCTGGCGGGACCGCCCTATTGGCCGATCTTCCTCTTGATCGGTCCGATCACAGCATCGAATACCGTCTCTATAGCGAAGCTCGCGGACATCGGCAACTCTCTCGATGCGGGCTATGGCGTTGTCGACGGCTCCGGACAAACGCTCTCTCCCCGCCGCATCCCTGATGCGCGGGCCTAGGAAAGTCTTACTTTCTGCTCTGGCGAAAGTGCAGGGCAGCGGGGCCGTGAAAATCCGCGGGTAGTGTAGTAAAAAAGAGCGGCTCTCCACCGCCCCGCCTCGGACTTCGCAGCGGGCCCCCCCAGGCGGCGCGTTAGCGCGGGAGGGAGTGCTTCGCCACTGTATCGTTCCCCGTTGACCCGCGTTAGCGGCACTGCCGGTTACCCGACAGCCGTAGGA
>CAMDPA010000131.1 GCA_945903565.1 Devosia equisanguinis
TCTTCGACGGGGTGGCAAGCTGCGGGCGGGCTGCGGACATGGGCCTTCTCCATCCGATTCGGATGGAAGCCCATCAATCACACCGACTCACCTCTTGTGAATCCCCTTTCTCTCTCCGCAAGCCCCTTTCTCGAGCGATTGCCCTGCCATCTCGCCCAGGACGATTGACCCAGAGGGGGAATCCGCATCTTCTTACCCGGGAATCCAATCAGATCCCCCCGATATCGCTTTGCCAACCGAGCCAATGAACGACAGTTACGACACCTTGTCTTCGGGGCAGCCGGTGGTTCAGGCAGAGAACGCCGGTGGCGTGGCAGATGTGCCACCGCCCACCGCGAACCCGCCAAAGCCAAAGAAGAAGCGCGCGCCACGCCCAACCTACGATGACGGAGCGATAACCCGCGTCTTCAAATTTCCATCGAAGAAGTATCCCAAGAGTTCGTACTATGTGACGTCGACGGATATTATCATCAGGATCAAGAAGGCCCGCAAAAAGTGGAAGCTTGTTGTTCCCAAGAAGCGCGTTGCTTCGTACCGAACGAACCGCTGGTTTGCCAAACCGCGTTGGGTTGAGATCGAGCTGACATACACGCAGGCAGTGCGGCTCGACCTCGTCGAAGCCTCGACAAAAGTAGCCCAACCTACCTCTGCGGAATTGCCGGCGGAGCATGACGTCGACGACGTCTCGACCTTCTACATTGCGAGCGAGCCGGATGCGCCAGACGGGCTTGACGGAGATCTGGCAACAGACTGCGTCTCTGCTGATGCTGATGCTGTCGTTGCCGAATCAGTAACGCAAGAACCACCAGACACCGCCGTTGAGGCGCTTCCGGATCAAGTGTTCGTCGAGCCAGTCGCGCTACTGTCGTTCGACTGCAGCACAAGCAAGAATGCGGCCGACGCAATCGCACCGCCTGATGTCAGCAAGCAAGATGTCAGCAGCGAGGACTTCAGCAGCCAAGATTGCAGCGAGAAGAAATCCAGCAAGGGGACGCCGCCACTTCCTGTCCGCCGGCAAGAGCTTCCGAAGCGGCGGACCATTGAAGCGCGGTCCTTGGCAACGGCGCTGGCAATGGTGATCCTATCATTCAGTGCTGGCTGGTGGCCCTTGGCCGATGGCAGCTATGACAACGCCTCGTGCGCATTCCCCACCCATATGTCATGCGCGAACCACGACATCGTCACAGGATCGATCGCAGTTGCGGTACCGCCCGACGATGCAGTGGTCGAGCGTCCAGTTCCGCCCCAGCGGCAAGCCTTGCTCGAAGACCTGCCCGCTTCGTTGCAGTCTGCTAAGACGCCGCCCTTCGATGCCCCAATAGAAAGTGCGCGCGAAGAAAGCGCACTTGCCCAACCACGGGCCGCGGAGTTAACCGGGGGGCCGAATCCTGAATCGCGCGCCGCAACCGAATCGACAGCCGCAAGCCCGGAAGAAGAAGTCGCCCTGAGCAAGGAGGCCGATGTGGGCGCGCCCTATACGCCTCCACACACTGTGGTGCCCCTGATCGATCAAGCAAGCCAGGATCATGTTCGCCCGGCCGAGCCCACAATTCCTTCCAAGGATGATATCGCATCGTTGGAATCTGTACCTCCCGCCAGTATCGATCATTGTCCTCGCATCGCGGCCACGACTGCAGTTTCGACGCTCATCCAGTTCGCGTTCGCCAGTGCAAGCATCCCGCCGCAAAGTCTAGAGGCACTGAGCGTTCTTGCGACAACACTCAAGCAGTGTCCGGCCGTGCAAATGATCATCGAGGGACATACCGATTCCGACGGCGATTTTTATCGCAACCAGTCTCTTTCGGTGCGTCGCGCCGAGGCGGTGCGGCAACTTCTAATCAATTATGGGGCCGGGGCGGAGCAGCTATCGATCGTCGGATTCGGCCAGATGCGGCCGCTCGTGCCGAACGATTCCGACTTGAACAAGCGCCGGAACCGACGGATCGAGCTCGTCGTCGAATAGTCGTCACGAGAACTTGATAGGGGTTTCCCACGGTCAAACACGTGCCGCGCATCGTATGATCGACCTCGACGATCATGCCACGCTTTCGAAGCGACAGATCGTTGGCGAGAGTGCATCAGCTCGGTGGGGGGGCCGAGTTCAAATCCCGCCGCTCCGTAACCACTCTCGCCATTACTGATTGCCAGTACTGATTGTCCCTACTGAGCGCTTGTACCGATCCGCCATTCTCATTGCCTAGCGCGCGAAAGGCCCTTAGCCTGCCGGTCAAGGCCGCGCTCCGAACGTGCGATCCGCGGACGTGGCAACGAGCTGCGTCGAGATACGCACGACATGGCAACGATGCGGCGCGAAAATCGGGAGGAATCCGCATGCGCATCGCGTTGAGCCTGTTCGCCGGCCTTGCCGCACTAACGTCTCTAGGTGCAGGGGCTGCGGCTCAAACCGCGCCGGGACCGAACGTCAAAATCATCGTGCCCTATGTCGCCGGCGGGCCAACCGACATCATTGCCCGCATCATGGCCGACAAGCTCGGCGAGCGCTGGAAGCAGACGGTGCTGATCGAGAACCGGCCGGGCGCCGGGTCGAATACAGGCACGGTAGCCGTCGCCCGGGCCACGCCCGACGGCACGACGTTACTGGTCAACACCAGCGCGGTCGCCGTCAACCAAACGCTGTTCAAGAACCCCGGTTACGACGCCGCGAAGGATCTCACCGCGATCGCCAACATCGGCCAGAGCCCCAACCTCATCATCGGCACCAAATCGCTGAAGGCCACGACGCTCCAGGACGCGTTGACCGAGGCCCGTGTGGGCAAGCTCAGCTATGGCTCGCCGGGCGCTGGCACCACGCCCAACCTGACGATGGACTATCTGTTCAAGGTGCTGGCCAAGGTCGACGTCCGGCATGTCCCGTTCAAGGGCGGCAGCGACCTGATGAACGCGGCGCTGTCGGGCGCTGTCGAACTGGGCTGCGGCGCGGTGCCGACCGTATTCGCGCAGGTCGCGTCGGGCGACGTAAAAGGGCTCGGCGTGACCAGCAACAAGCGGGTGGCGACGCTGCCCAACGTACCGACGGTGGCTGAATCCGGCTTCCCCGGCTTCGAGGACTACACGTGGATGGCGATCTTCGCGCCCGGTGGCACGCCGCCTGCCATCGCCAACAAGCTCAACGCCGAGATCAACCAGGTCCTGGCAATTCCAGATGTGCAGGAGCGGCTCGCCAAGATCGGCTTCGAGATCGTCGGCGGCTCGCAGGAGAGCTTCGCGAAATACCTTGGCACCGAGATCGAGAAATGGGCCAAGGTCGTGAAAGCGATCGGGACGCAGCCGCTTTAATCTCTCTACCGATTGGGAAGTCCATGGTCGCCGTCGTCAATGTTTCCCGCCGGTTCTGGCCACTGTCGTGGTTCGACCGCTGGCGCCAGGTGCCCGCCTACGGCACGCCCCGCAAGGCCGTGCGACTGGCCGCAAAGCGCTACGCCGAAACGCTCGGCGAGGAGGTCTCCGTCGTCTCCGGGCGGGCGCCGGGGCAAGGGCGGGCGATGCTGTACGGCGGGCATGCGCTTGGCTGGGCCGGCCTGGGATCGGCGGCATACGGCCTGCTCAACACCGCCAATACGGATCTCGTGCCTCTCCTGCTCGGACCGTTCGGAGCCGGCGTCGTCGCGCAACTGATCGCGGGGCCGCTGACACGAAAAGGCCGCCGCGTCCTGCAACCCACCGCCGCGGAAGTACTGGCGGCCGATCCACGACGCCCCGTCCTCTTTTTGCGATCGTTCCGCGACGACGATGCCGAGATCGTCGTAAGCGTGGACAATAAAGGCGCGGTGGGAACCGAAAGACTCGAGGAGGCGATCGGCCCGCCGTTCAGCCCGTACGGTCCCCTTGTTGCTATCGGCAAACCTGGCGAGGAGGTGCCGCACTTTGGCGCCGCCCGCTCCTATTTCGGCGACGCCGACTGGAAGGGCGCCATCGCGCGCTGGATGGATCAGGCGCTGTTGCTGCTCGTGGTTCCCGGCATGACCAAGGGCCTCGGCTGGGAAATGGAGCGTATCGCCGAACGCCGCCACGGCCACAAGATGCTAATGTTGATGCCGCCGCCGGACGGTTTTCTGCCGTGGCAAGGCAAGGTCGGGTTGGGCTGGAGCCTGACCACGTTAGGCAAACTCAGCATGGCCAGCAGCTACCAGTGGCAGCCGAAATCGAACTGGAGCTGGCAGTGGGACCCCAAGGCCGGCAAGCTGCGCAGCACACTGGCTATTGCCGACGAGAAAGAAGCACTCCGCCAACAACGCTGGGCCAATGTGCGCGACGCGTTCAAGGCGGTGCCAGGGTTCGCGGATCTACCGGAGAAGGCGCCCGAAGGCTTGATCGCGATGCATCTGGACACGAATGGCGAGCCGGTGCTGATCACGGGGCCTGAAGTGCCGCGCGAGGCGGATTATGTGCGCGCCATCGCCTTCGCCATCTACGGCATGAAGTGCCACGGCAAGTGGTGAGGCGGGCTGCGATGTCATGAAGTGAATTTGGCTCGGAAAGGACACTGACCATGCAGGTTCTTCGCGCAGCCCAAAGGGCTCACCTATTTGCGGGTGCTATGGCAGCCTGCGCCGTGGCGCTCGCAGGCGCACCAACCGCACTGGCCCAACCCGCCGACAAGACGATCAAGATCATCTATCCCTTCCCAGCAGGCAGCGCCGGAGATACGCTCTCCCGGGTCGCCGCCAACTATATGCAGGCCAAGCTCGGCCGCAGCGTCGTCGTCGAGAACCGATCAGGGGCCGGCGGCATCACCGGCATCCGCAGCGTCGTCGCCTCCGACGGCGATGGCAGCATATTGCTGGTCGCCCCTTCGGCAACGGTCACGATGATCCCGATCTACAATCCGGATGCGGGCTATGACGCGAAGAAGGACCTGAAGCCGATCTCCCATCTCGTCAGTCAGGATCTGGCACTCGGTGTCGGGCCCGCGCTGCCTGCGAAGTCGCTCAAGGAACTGATCGAAATCGTGCGCAAGGACCCGTCGAAGGGTTCGTATGGAACCCCGGGCGCGGGTTCGAGCCTGCACCTGATCGGCGTCAAGCTGGGGCAGGTCGCCGATATCAAGATGGTGCCGGTGCACTACCGCGGCGCCTCCCTCGCCTTGAACGACGTGATCGCCGGACAGCTTCCGATGATCCTGTCGCCGATGCCCGATCAGATCGAGCAGCACCGCGCCGGCAAGGTTCGAATTCTGGTAACCGCGGGCGCTCAGCGCAGCTCGTTTCTCGACAACGTCCCGACGTTGACGGAGTCCGGTATCGACATCAACGCGATGGGATGGTTCGCCGCCTTCGCGCCGGCCGCCTTGTCCAACGATCTCGCGGAAAAGTACGCCAAGCTGTTTACGGAAGCCGTACAGCAGCCCGAAAGCAAGGTGATCTTGAACAACATCGGGTTCATTCCTGTTGGTACGGCACCGGCGGTGCTGCAGGCGCTGGTGAACCGCGATCTCTCTTTCTGGGCCCCGATCTTCAAGTCGTCCGGCTTCAGGAATTGAGTGCGCATCTGGGGAAACTGAAAAGCTCGACAACGAAACGGGGGAAACGATGGGACTATTTCGCACACGATTGACTGCGCTCGCCGCTAGCGCTGCCGCGCTTCTCGCCTTCGCCGCCACCGCCGATGCCCGCATCCGCACGCAGTCGTTCGAGTACAAGCACGGCGATGTCGTGCTCGAAGGCTTCATCGCCTACGACGACGCCAACAAGGGCAAGCGCCCCGGTGTCGTGATCTTCCCGTCCTGGATCGGGCCGTCGGACCACGAGCGTGACGCCGCCAAGCGGCTCGCCGCGATGGGCTATGTCGCGATGGTCGCCGATCCCTACGGCAAGGGCATCCGGCCGACGCCACCCAAGGAAACACGCGCCGAGATGGACAAGTACATGGGCAACCGCCCATTGTTCCGCGATCGCGTGAACGCCGCGCTCGACGTGCTGAAGAAGAACGCCAACGTCGATGTGAAGAAGCTCGCTGCGATCGGCTACTGCTTCGGCGGCGGCGCCGTGCTCGAACTTGGGCGCAGCGGCGCGGACGTTGCCGCGATTGTCAGCTTCCACGGTTCGCTGTCGAACCCGACGCCTGCCGACGCCGCCAAGATCAAGGGCCGCGTGCTCGTATTGCATGGCGCGGATGATCCAGCCGTACCGCAGAAGGAAGTCGATGCCTTCCAGAAGGAGATGCGCGAGGCCAAGCTCGACTGGCAGTTCGTCAGCTACAGCGGCACGGTGCATTCGTTCACGATGCCACGCGCCGGCAACGATAATTCGCGCGGCTCCGCCTACAACGAACGTTCCGACAAGCGCTCGTGGGTCGCGATGCAGGCCTTCTTCAAGGAAACGCTGGGGAAGTAGTGGCGCTTCGTAGGTTGGGTTAGCTCGGCTGTGCCGAGCGTAACCCAACGACGGCTTGCGTAACCGAATGTTAGGTTACGCCACGCCCAACCTCACAGCCCCGCGTCCTTCCAATTCTCAGCCGGCGCTTCGGGATGTGACGTGAGGCCCGCGGCGCGCACAGCCGAAATAGCGGCGTACTCGTCCTTGTCGGATGCGTCGCCACTGATGCCGACCGCGCCGATCACCTCGCCGGCCGCATTGATGGCCAACACGCCACCCGGCACCGGAATGAAACGCCCCTGCGCGGCCGATGCGAGCGCGCTCTGGAACGCGGGGCGGTCCTTCAGCCGATCACGGATCGTGCGGCTGGAGATGCCCATGCCCAGCGCGCCCCACGCCTTGCCGATCGCGATGTCGCCGCGCAGCACCCCCGAGCCGTCCTGACGTTTCAGAACGACCAGCGTTCCGCCCGCATCGAGCACGGCCACGGTCAGCGGCAACAGTCCCGCATCGCGACCGGCAATGAGCGCCGCCTCCACGATCTGGTCGGCGGTGGCCAGCGGCATGCTCACCTGCAAGCGATGAACGTAGTAGTCGTCGGACATTGCGCGTCTCCTTTACCGCCCCACCGCATACCCCTGCATGCCGCGCGCATTGGCGGCGGCCTTGAGCAGCGGCCCGTCCTTGGCCACCGCCGACAGCCGGCCTTCGCTCCAGTTCGGGCCGACCTCGACGAGGTGTCCGCGCCGCTCCAATTCCTTGACGGTCGACTCCGGCATGCGGCCTTCCACGACCAGCACGCCGGGGCGCGCCTCACGCGGCCAGAACGAGTTCGGGAAATGCTCGATGTGCCATGTCGGCGCGTCAATCGCCTCCTGCAGGTTCATCTTCCAATGCACGTGACGCAGGAAAAGCTGGCTGTTCCACTGGTCCTGCTGATCGCCGCCCGGCGTGCCCCAGGCGAGGTAAGGCTCGTCATCGCGCAGCGCCATGCCGGCCGACAACGTGGTGCGCGGACGCCGCCCTGGTGCAAGCGCATCGGCGCGAGTCTCGTCGAGCCAGAACATCTGCGCACGCGAGCCGAGCTGGAAGCCGAGCGCGGGAATGACCGGCGAGGATTGCAGCCAACCGCCCGATGGCGTCGCGGTAAACATGTTACCGTCGCGGTCGATGATGTCGATGTGACAGGTATCGCCGCGCGTGAAACCGTCTCTCCTGACCGTCGGCTCTCCCACACCCGCAGTGGACCGCCGAACGGTTGGTTCACCAACGCCCGCCGCCGCGGGACCACCGCTCGCCAATCGCGCCTGAACGGCCCCGGTGCGTCCCCCCGGCGCGCCCGGCCGCTGCTCCATCGAGGCACGGCTCATGTCGATCAGCTTGCGCCGCTCGGCGTTGTAGGGCTCCGACAACATCTCGGCCATCGGCACATCCGTGAAATCGGGATCACCGTAGAACGCCTCGCGATCGGCGAATGCGAGCTTGGCGGTCTCCACCCACAGATGCAGGAAATCGGGATCGGCCGGCGACATCTTGCCGAGATCGTACGCCTTGAGCAGCGCCAACTGCTGCAGCATCGCCGGCGCCTGCGACCACGGTCCAGGCTTCAATACGCTGTAGCGCCCATAGTCGAGCGCGACCGGCGCCTCGATGCCCGGCTGCCAGCGCGCCATGTCCTGGCCAGTCAGCACGCCGCGATTGCGCCTGCCGCTGACGTCCATGATTTCGTTGTCGCGGCAGAAACGATCGATGGCATCGGCCACGAAGCCTTCGCTCCACGCTTTTCGTGCACGCGCGATTTCGGCGTCACGTCCACCACCGCCCGCTTCCGCCTCCTTCAACAGTCGCTCATAGGTGTCGGCGAGACCTGGATTACGAAACAACGTGCCCGGCGCCGGCACCTTGTTACCCGGCAGATAGACCGCCGCCGATGTCGGCCAGTGCTCGCGGAACAGATCCGCCACCGTCGAAATCGTCTCGCTGATCTGATGCACGAGGGGATAGCCGTTGCGGGCATATCCGATCGCCGGCGTCAGCACATCGCGCAGCCGCAACGTACCGTGCCGCTCCAGCACCAGCAGCCACGTCGGAAACGTGCCCGGCACCACGGCGGCGAGCAATCCGGTGCCCGGCACCAAATCGAGCCCGAGCCCCTTGTAGTGCGCGATCGTTGCGGCTTGCGGTGCCACGCCCTGGCCGCAGATCACCTCGGCCTTGCCGTGCCGCTTGTCCCACACCATCACGGGCACGTCGCCGCCAGGACCGTTCAAGTGCGGCTCCACGACCTGCAGCGTGAACGCCGTCGCGACGCCCGCATCGAACGCATTGCCGCCGCGTTCGAGCACGCCCATGCCGACCGCGCTTGCGATCCAGTGGGTGGAAGCGACGACGCCAAACGTGCCCTGGATTTCGGGCCGGGTGGTGAACTGGCGGGCTTGGGTCACGAGCTGGGTCTCCCGGCGTCTCGGAATAGTGCTATCGTATGCCTGCCTTGCACCACGGCCCCGCAGCATGGCAAGCCCTGCAGCGAAGGAACCATCGCCATGACGCCGACGCTCGAGACGATGATCCAGTTCGGTGACTGCGACGAAGCCGGCATCGTGTTCTACCCGCGCTACTTCTACTGGATGGATAGCGCCTATCAGGGTCTCGTGCGCCTGCATGGCTGGAACCAGCGCCGCTTGCGCAACCAGTTCGGCATGGCCGGCACGCCTCTGGTGCGCGCGACAGCAAACTTCCTGGCCCCCGCCACCTACGACGATGCGCTCACCGTTTCGACCGGCATTGCCCGGTGGGGGAATTCCAGCTTCGAAATCGGATACAAGGGTGTGGTCCAAGGCCACGTGGTGTTCGAGGGCTGGGAGACGCGGGTGTGGCTGGTGCAGACCGGGGGCAAGCCGCGCGCCGGCGCCGTTCCCGACGACTTCCGCAAGGCACTCGGCGTTACAACGGCGAAGCCGGAGAAGGCCGACGCGTAGGCGGGCAAGCGCCTTCGCGCAGCCCGCCGGGTTCGCGCTCCAAGCGGCGGGCTGCGTGCTACCGCACTTGCCCGCCCTACGGCTGCGCCTAATCCAGCTTGATATTCGCCGGCTTCAATACCGCGCCCCATTTCGCCCGTTCGGTTTTTATGAAAGCCGCGAACTCTTCCGGACTGTTGGCGACAAGGCGCGCGCCAAGCTTTCCGAACCGCTCCTGCATTGCAGGTAACCGCAGCGCCTTCACCGTCTCGGTATTGAGCCTATCGATGACAGGCTTCGGCGTCGCGGCCGGAGCGACAAGGGCGAACCACGACGACGCCTCGAAGCCCGGCAGTCCAGCTTCCGCCGCCGTCGGCACGTCGGGCAGGATCTCCATGCGTTTGCCAGCGGTCGCGGCCAGCGCGCGGATCGTACCGGCGCGTATATGACTGATGACCGTCGGCGGGTTGTCGAACAGGCCGTCGATCTGACCGGCGACGAGATCCTGCACCGAAGGTGCCGCGCCGCTGTAGGGCACGTGCGCGATCTGTACGCCCGCCGAGCGCAAGAACATCACCAGCGCGAGATGTCCCGTCGTGCCGTTGCCGGCCGAACCGAAGTTGAGCTTGCCCGGCTCGGCGCGAACCTTAGCGAGGAAGCTCTTGAAATCCGAAACGCCGACCTTGGGATGGACGACGAGCAGCATCGACATATCCGCGACGACCGTGACCGGCGCGAACGCCTTGTCGGGATCGAACGGCATCCGCGAGTAGAGGAATTCGTTGATCGTCAAAATGCCGGCGGACGAAAGTAGCAGCGTGTGGCCATCGGGCTCGGCCGTGGCAACCGCGTTTGCTCCGGTATTTCCGCCCGCGCCCGCGCGGTTCTCGACGATCACGGTCTGGCCGAGCGACTTGCCCAATTCCTCGCCGACCGTGCGGGCGAGCACATCGGCCAGGCCACCGGCCGGAAACGGCGCGATGATGCGCACGATTTTGCTGGGATAGGTTTGCGCGTCGGCTGATGCGGCAATGCCGAACGATGCCGTCATTGCCGCAAGCGCGATGCAGAGCTTTGCGTTCACGTTCATTTGGTTCCTCCCCTGATTTTTTATCCGCGGCCGCGCTTGTAGCGGTCGCTATCGGTTACGCTGGCCAGTTGTCCCTGATCCAGCGCGCCAGTCCGTCCTCGTCGACTTCGCCGGCGGCGAGCGCAATGATCGCGGCTGTAGCCTCAGCCTCGGGCGGCGCAAAAGCGATCCCATTCTTGCGCAGAAAAACCATCATGGTCATGAACGCGGCTCGCTTGTTACCATCCACGAATGGATGGTTACGCGCGATGCCAAACGCGTGAGCCGCGGCAAGCGCGGCCAGATCTGTCTCGCCATAGGCCCATTTGTTCCGCGCACGATCAATGGCCGAGCCGAGCATTCCAGCATCCCGCAAGCCCGGAGGGCCGCCAAAGATCGCCAACTGCTCGGCATGGATGCGAATGACCTGGGCTTCCGTCAACCAACGGGGCTCGCTCATTTAGCCAGCACCTTGAGCGTGTTCCGATACTCCCGCATGACATCGCGAGCGAGGTTCATCGTCTCGTCGTCGTCCGCCTCGTAGGGAGACACGGTAAGCGAGCGCTCCGGCCCCTCGGAGACGGTTACGCTATCCCCTTGCTGCAGCCCAAGACGCGCGAGCAGCTCCTTGGGCAGGATCAGGCCGGTCGAGTTGCCGATCTTCTTGAGCTCGAGCTTCATGGGGGGCTCCTGGATTTGGTACGTTAGACAGAATGTATAACACAATTTCTGCCTTTAGGGAACGGCACGCCCGCATTCCCGATCCGGCGCCGATCCGCCCATCACGCCACCCTCAAGAAAGCGTTACCGCCTGTTCCGAAACTTTCCCCGCGACGCCTCGTAACTCCTGCAGCTCGAGACAAGGGACGGATGATCGCCCGCGCGCTCGATGCCAGATCAACCCTGTGGGAGATACTCATGAGCAAACCCTTCGCACCCCGCCTTGCCTCTACCGCCGCCGCTTTCGCAACCGCCGGCATCGCCTTGGCCGCCGCTTCCACCGCGCAGGCCCAGACCATCGCCGCTCTCGTCAACGGCTCGAGCCTCGTATGGATCGACGCCAAGGCCAAGAAGGTCACCGGTTCCGTTGATCTGTCCGGTGGCGCCAAGGTGGTCGGAATCGACGTCCGCCCCGCCGATAAGATGCTGTATGGCCTGACGCAGGACGGCGCGATCGTCACCATCGATGCCAAGACCGGCACGTGGACCAAGAAGAGCCAGCTCACCGAAAAGCTGCCCGCCGGCGCGACGTTCGCCGTCGACTTCAACCCCGCCGCCGACCGCATGCGCGTGATCGGCTCTGACGGCACCAGCCTGCGCATCAACGTCGAGGACGGTAAAACCATTGTCGACGGCAAGTTGCGCTTCGCCGACACCGACGCCAACAAGGGAACCGCGCCCCGCGTGACGGCCGCCGGCTACACCAACAGCGTCGCCGGCACCAAGGAAACCACGCTGTACGACATCGACGCGGCTAACGGCGTGCTCGTCCGCCAGGCCCCGCCGAACGACGGCATCCTCAACACCATCGGCTCACTCGGCGTGAAGGTGAGCGGCCCCGTCTCGTTCGACATCGTCACCGACGGCCAGGGCGGCAACGCCGCGTGGATGGTGATGGGCGACACGCTCTACGGCATCGACCTGGCGACCGGCGGGGCGAAGCCCCACGGCAAGATCGCCGGTCTGAAAGGCACGGTCAGCGACATCGCAATCCTCCCCGCGATGTAGTTGATCTGGCGGCGAGACCGGGCCTTCGCAAGAGGGCCCGGTCTTGATTAACGACCGCCGTGCCGACGATAGGCTTCGCGTGCCCGGGGCTTCGGCCTCTTTCAAACACGACCAAAGGCCCTCCGCTTAAAACCTCAATTTGTTCATTCTCGAACTTCAATTCGACTCGCGACCCAAATGGTGGGGTCCAGGGGCCGGCCCCTGGC
>CAMDPA010000132.1 GCA_945903565.1 Devosia equisanguinis
GCTGCGCAAGGGCGCGGCCCGCACCGTGAAGGCGCTGATGAAGCTGATCGGCCGCCTCATCAAGACGTTTGCACCCGACGAGTGCGCGAACTACTTTCGCCACGCCGGATACGGGTAGCGACCCAGATCAGGTGGAAAATGCTCTAGCATGCAGCTGCGCTCGCAGTTTCGATTCTTTGACCAAGCTGTCGCGCCGCGCGCCGAGCCGGCGCACGATCTCCCGGCGGGTGGCGCCCAGTGCCTCGCTCTGCAGCTCGGTGGACAGCTTGAGCAGCGGCGCTCCCTTCGAAACTTCCATCCCTTCCTTGACGTATACCTCGCTCGCAATGCCCGGTTGCGGCGGATGAATCCGCACAAGGCCCTGTTGTGGCACGAGCCATCCCCGGATCTGCGCTTTGCGGGTGAATTCGCCAAACGCGAGCAACGCGACGACGCCCGCCGCCGTCGCTATCGCAAAGCCGGTGAACACCCGGTGCGATATCGGGCTCGCCATGAGGATCGTACCGAGCTGGCCAGCCTCACGCTCGACGAGAACCTCCCGCCGGAACAGCGGGGCAGGGGATTTGTAGCCTTCGACCTCAGCGGAACGCTGGTCAACTCCATCGGCCATGGCGTTACTCTGGCACGTTGTGGTCGTGCACCTCGATCTCGATCTCGACCACTCTCCTGACCTTGCGGGTTTGAAAGACCTTGCGAAGCCTGGGGTTGATAAAATCCTTGAGGAGAGGTGGCCGATCGGCGGTGAGATAAAAGCCGGGATCGTCGACGACGCGCCGCTTGGCAATCAGATTGAGCTCGTCGCGCCGCGTCACGGTTTCGATGATCACAGGGGCGTATTTGATGCCGAGCTCCAGCAGGGCGCACGCGCGGTGGTACCCGTTATGCAGGATCAGGCGTTTGTCGCTGCGGACGGCGCTGAGGAAGTTGGAGCTGAACCCTGCGATCATCGCCACGATACCGCCGATAGCGCCGAACGATGTGTGGTCCACGAGTTGATCAGGGCGCAGCAAAACCGGATCGTGCGACCTGAAATCAAGCGAATCGGAGGTGAACGCGAACCGCCGCGAGCTGATCTGCCGCGCCTCCACCGTTGCTCTTGGAGTCCCCAAAGGCAGGCAAAACCGGAACAGCGTTTCCGGCGCCGGGCGCGGTCCAAGCTCGGCCTTGAGCTTCTCCACATAGTGCCGCGAGACATGGTTCTGAAACAGCACGAGCCGTTCGATCTCGACCATCTCGATCGATGTCGGCATCGTGTCGAAACTCAGCGCGAACTTGGCATCCGCCTTGAGCTCGGCGGCCAGCGGCGCCAGAACGCTAGGCAGGGCCCGGCAACCGATTTTGTCGGCCGCGCCAGCCTCGGTCTGCTCCAACTCGAAATAGTGATCGTTTGCCGCGCGCCATTCATCGACGAGCTCACGCTTGCTCAGCGTAGTGCCGACGGCCATCTCCTCAACGAAGTCGAGATAGCTGTCGGTCGGCGGTTGCCCCAAAATCCAGGCCTCTTCGCACATACTCGGTGGTGGCGCAGTTCCCATCGTGCTGGTGGCGCCGCGGAACGACAATTCGTTCATGATGGTTCCTATACTTTCTCAATACTTCAAAGCGGTCGTGACCTCAGAACTCTAACCTCCCCACTCACCATCGCGGACCGCATCTGCTGCAGCGGCCAGCACCGATTCAGTGAGCTTTCGTTTCTTTATCAGAGGCGTTTCCAATAGACTTGAAGTTCATGCGCTGTCAGTTTCTACCCCGCCAATGCGATAAACTGGAGATTGGCGCATCCCAAGCGCCGCCGGCCACGTCCCAATTGGCATGGACATCGCGCACGAGAAGGCGAGACAAGCGCACACGCAACCCCAACACCTTTCCCCATGCGGTCCAACACAGGCCCAGCAGCGCCGTCACATTGAACGCCGCATTTTCCTGGAATACTTCGACCGCCGCTAGCTGCTCTCGCACTCGAAGCGCGAGGACAGTAAGCGGCGGCGAAGCACTTGGACAGCACCACTCAATAGTGCTTCGACCTTGAGCGCGAATTGGACTTCGACTTCGACTTCGACCGGGACCGGGATTTTGACTTCGACCCAGAGTTCGATTTCGAGCCCTTACCACCGCCATGCCCATAGCCGCCCTTGCCGCCGGCGCCGTAGACGTGCTTCAGCTCGTCCTTTTTCAATTCCCGCATGACAACATTCCTTTTCG
Organism: Devosia equisanguinis; assembly: GCA_945903565.1. Taxonomy (GTDB): domain Bacteria; phylum Pseudomonadota; class Alphaproteobacteria; order Rhizobiales; family Hyphomicrobiaceae; genus CAMDPA01. Next base: position 2,203 of record CAMDPA010000132.1, read on the forward strand.
TTGAGAAATACCGCTATTGATTTAGCGGTAGGCGGATGATCCCAGAAGTATGACGATTGTGCGACATGTTTTTTGTTTCAAATTGTAAAGTGTTTGCCCATCAGCCATCGAGAGGGATCTGCGGTTTGACCGAACGCGGACGGCCGTGAAGGGGGAGCGCGCCCAGGTTCTGCGGATCGGTGTCAAAATCTCCGCCGAGACGATAACTCCGCGCACGCCGGGAGCGTGCTACGGCAAAAAAAGAGTTCGATGTTTCAGCGTTTTGTGCGTGTCAATTGATAGGCTTCTATTGCAGCGGAGGCGGCGGCAATTTAAGAGCGGATTGGCGGGGCGATCGTGCGTGAGCGCATGATGGATCCAGCTGGGTTTTCTTGCATATCCGTTTGTTCACTGACGAGCCGCGTCGTTGTGTTGGAGATCACTCCCATGGTGCGCCATATAGCGTCGCATGACCTGCGCTCGACTGCACCTTTGACCATCCTCGTCGCAGACGACCATGCTGATGTCCGGTCCATGCTGCGCGAGGGGCTGGAGCAGGAGGGCTATGCCGTCGCCGAGGCCTGCAATCGAACAGAGCTTGCCTGTCATCTGGATCGGCGGCGGGTCGATCTAATTACACTCGACATCAACATTGGCGGAGAGGACGGATTGGGTCTGGTCAAGGAGCTTCGCGCCAGCCGTGATGTCCCAATCGTGATGATCACGGACGCCATCAACGACGCAGCACGGATCGCGTGTCTGGAGCGCGGCGCCGACGACCACGTGACGAAGCCGTTCCTCATGCGCGAGGTCCGGGCTCGCATTCGAAACGTGTTGCGCCGATATCGTGGGGCAAAGATCGCGCATGCCGGGTCTGCCCTCTGCCATCAGGGGGAAGGCATCTGCGAATTTGAAGGAATGGTCTTGGACCTTAGCAGGCGCGAGTTGCGACGCCGCAGCGGCGAGGTATTGGAACTGACTGCCGCCGAGTTCAATCTCCTCGCGCTGTTTGTGCAAAGGCCCGCCGAGGTGTTGTCGCGAGACGAGTTGTGCGCCCGCTTCAAGGGCAAGAGCTGGTCGCCGCTCGATCGCACCATCGATGTGCTCGTTGCCCGCCTGAGAAAGAGCATCGATACGCCGGAGTTGATCAAATCCGTGCGCGGCGTCGGCTATGTGTTTGCCGGGAAGATCAACCGCCCGTAGCGGCATCGCGTCGATGCCGATGTCGGGATCGGCCACATCCGCAGCTTCGGCAATGCTCAGGGGTGTGCGACGGTGGGTCAACCTGAGAACGGGGCGCCGCTCCCGCGGAGCGCGAGTCCTGAGCGCGAAAGCGCGCAGAGCGATCAGGTCGCGCGCATGGCCGCGCCGCCTATTCATCAAGAATCGCCGGGTTTCGACACGCTTCCTTGCTCTGCACGCACGTCTGCCACGTTCTCCAGCGCCGTCTTCCATGTTGCGTCGCCGGCACGACCACGTAGAGGCACCCGTGCGGGGTGTTCAAAACGGTGTGCAATCGTTGGTCAGCCGGCCAAACGCTGCTAACGCTTGAGCGGCCACTCCCTACTCCCTACTCCCAACTCCCAAGGCCCATGCTCCAACTCAAGCCCGAACGATTCGACCTGGACGACTTCTCCCGCCAGCCCATCGAGGTCTGCGGGCGCACGTTCGTGGCCGACCAGTCCGGCGCGCTGTATTGGCCGGCCGAGCGGGCGCTGATCGTGGCGGATCTGCACCTGGAGAAGGCGTCGTCGGGTGCGTCGCGTGGCCGGCTGCTGCCGCCTTACGATACGCGGGCGACGCTGCTGAAACTCGCCGAAGCCGTCGAGCGTTTCAAGGCCGAGGCCGTGATCGCGCTGGGCGATAGCCTGCACGACGTGGGCGCGGCGGAGCGCATCGCGGGCGATGATCTCGATCTCCTGCGGTTCATCCAGGATGATCGCGACTGGCTGTGGATCACGGGCAATCACGATCCCCAGATCGACGCGCGGTTCGGTGGCGTCAGCCGCGCGGAGGTGGAGCTTTCCGGCCTGATGCTCAGGCACGTGCCGTATGTGGGGCGGATCACGCACGAGCTCGCCGGGCATCTGCATCCCGCCGCCCGGCTCTCGATGCACGGGCATACGCTGCGGCGCCCGTGCTTCGTCGGCAACGGCCTGCGGCTGGTGCTGCCGGCGTTCGGAACGTTCACCGGCGGCCTCAACGTGCTCGACGATGCGTTCGAGCCGCTGTTTGGCAACGGCGGCCTGGCGGTGTGGATGCTCGGCACCGAGGGGCTGTACCCCGTGGCGACGCGGCAACTGTGCGTGGATTGAGTGGGGCCGGTCGCAGGGCCTCGTTGCGAACGCCATACAACCTAAGCATGTGCCGGCCATGTCGTTGAACCGTACCGTCCAGGAGATATGCCCGGGGCATGCGGCGCCTGATATACCTGTGGACAACAGGTCGTGCGGAGGCTCAAAGCGCTCATGCTTTCAAGCATATAGCGCCTGTGCAACTCTCGACGTGAAATCACCATGAAAAGGACTGGATAAGCCGTCCTTCTGTCTCGCTCGCGCCTCCCGAATCATACACAGTTGCGTGCATGTTGCAACCTATGCGCGAGTCTGTGCTGCAGTTTGCGGTACGTCATGCCGGTGCCCTTGCGATCGCGGGGCTACTCGCATTACCTCTCCTGGCCACTCAAGTTTCCCAGCCCGTCGCGGCCCGGGTCGGTGAATCGTTGCCCGGCCCCGGTGTCGTCGGAGGCGCCCGGGTGATCGACGGCGATACGCTGGCGTTCGGCTCGGTGCGGGTGCGGCTGGAAGGCATCGACGCCCCTGAGCAGGAGCAGTCCTGCGGCAAGGCCTGGTTCGGCACCTGGAAGTGCGGCAAGGCGGCGACCGAGCACCTCGAACGGCTCGTCCGCGACCGTGCCATCCGCTGCGACAGCGTCGGCACCGATGCCTATGGCCGCATGCTGGGTATCTGCTTAGCAGACGGGCTCGATATCAACGCCGATATGGTCCGCAACGGACTGGCGTGGGCGTTCGTCAAGTATTCGCAACGCTACGTCGAGGTCGAGGCCGATGCCCGCGCCGCCAAGCGCGGCATCTGGCAGGGCACGGCCGTCCCGGCTTGGCAATGGCGGGCCGAGCGCTGGCGTGCCGCGTCAAGTGAGAAGCGCGACGAGGCAACACCGGCGTGCCTGATCAAGGGCAACATCACCCGCAAGGGCAACATCTACCACCTGCCGACGGAGCGCTGGTATGACAAGACCCGCATCGAGGTCGACAAGGGCGAGCGCTGGTTCTGCTCGGAATCCGAAGCGGTCGCCGCGGGTTGGCGGCCAGCGATCGCAGCGCGGTAGGGGCGAACGGCCCGGCCGAACTACTTCTTCTTTTTCTGCTTTTCCGCTTCCTTGAGGGCGTCGGCCTGCGCTTTTGCGGCTGCGTCGGCCTTGGTCTTGGCCTTTGCCGCCGCCTTCTCCTTGGCGATCGCCACCAGCTTGACCCCGTTCTCGCGGTTGTCGAGCTTGGCCTTTTCGAGGGCTGCTTGTTCTTGGGTCGCAAATGCGAGCGCGTCGGCTTTGGCTTTCGCGAGAGCCTTTTTCTCGGAGGCTGTGAGGATCAAATGATCGTCTCGATTGTCGACGCCGCGGATCACGCGAAAGCCGACGAAGTTGGTGGCGGTGCCGTCCAGTAGGAACGAGCGAGCCGCGTGGCGGGCCTCGTTGGCCGGCGCATTCCAGCCGCCGCCCTTGATCATGCGCCGGCACGTGGCGGTGCCAGCGGCAGGCGTCGCCTGGGCGGGACTGGTGGTGCTCGATTCGGGGAGGCACCCGCCGGTCATTTCCCAAGCGTTGCCAGTAACGTCGGAGAGGCCGAACTGGTTCATCGGGAACAGGCCGCCCGGCGTCGTGCCGTCGCGCGAACGAGCAATGTTGGCCTGTGTCTTGTTGAGGCTGTCGCCGGCCCAATAGGGAGTATCCGTGCCCGCACGGGCGGCGTATTCCCACTCGATTTCCGTAGGCAGTGCGTACATCCGACCGGACTTATCGCTGAGCCAATCGATGTAGGCCCTGACATCGCGGATGCTGACGCAGACGACGGAGTGGCGATCGTCCTGTTCGAAGCCAGGGCGCGACCAATCAAAGCGCCCGCGGCGCTTGCCCACGTCGCACTGGGTTTGAGTGGTGTAGTTGTTCGCCTTGACGAAAGCAGTGAACTCCGCGCGCGTGATTTCAACCCGTCCAATGGCGAACGGCTTTTTGATTGTTGCTTGCTTGGCTTCGGCCTCGCCGGCCATCCGGCCGGGCTCATCGGGTGTGGAGCCGGTGTGGGTAACGCCGGCCGACATGATCACCATGTCGGGGCACTGTGGGCAGTCCTTGAAGGGATCGCGGCTGTATTCGATCTTGCCGTCGTCCTCGGCGCCGGCGCGGCGCTCGTCCTTGTTGTTCTTGTCGCCTTGAGCAGCGGAGGCAGCGCCTGCGCCAGCCTCGTCCTTCGATTGAGCTCCGCCCTTGGCGCCACCACCTTGTGTCTTCTTCTTTTTGTCGCCACCGAAATCGACCTCGCCCGGGGCTTCCTTGGCCTGCTCCTCGCCGGAGGCTCCGCGCTTGGGATCCCCGACCTTATCGAACATTTTCAAGACCGAGTTGTCCTCGATCAGGAACATCATGATAAGAACAGAGCCCAGAGCCGCAAGCATGCTCGACGCGAGCGCGTTGCGATGGCGTTGGCCGAGGCTCGCCACGTCCGCCCCCGTGAGACTCGGGGGTCCGATGATCCGGTTCAACGCCGTGGGTATGCCGTCTGAAATCCTGTGCGGGGCGGCACGTGTGCCGCATCAAACTAATAAAACTAACGCGGACATCTGTCGCCCCGCGCCCCTGAGTCACTTCCATCCTTGCGCGGGAAACCGCGTGAGGGTGGGAGTGTTATGCGAAATGGTATCGCGACTCCCAAGGAGGGACTGCCCCACACACGCTAAGGATTTCCGCGAGAACAACCGATTCGAACGAGATCTCTCGTGCGACAGGCTAACATCTCAATCAACCGTCATGGCCGCCGTTGTGCTCCGCACGCAGCCGCGTGACGCGGCCGTGACGACAGTAGGGGAGCAGAGCTTGCGGCAATAATCGCCCTCACGGGCGATATGAACCTAAATCCGGCAGTTGGAAGTGCCTCACAAACAGAAAAACCTGCAAATTCTGAAAGTTCGACGACAAGCCCAGATCACCCTACGGGTGATACGAAGGATTTCATCATAGCCTTGACGGCTTAGCCGTCGGGCCCTCGTGCTCCCTCACGTGATGCGCATGCATGCCTCCGGCATGATGCCCTTCGTCTTGCGACCGACCATTTGAAATGCCGCCTTTAGGATGAAAGGCTAGATATTGCTTTGACGGCTTCACCCTCAAACTCCCGAACCAGGGCCGCGGGCCCTGAACCCTTTCGATATGGGCGAATCCAGGAGCAGTGCCCTTCGGATTTATCAACTCTGCGGCACGTCGAGCTTGCGCGTGAGGTTCTCGAACTCGCGGCGCAGTTCCTCGTTTTTGAAGATCTGCTCAAAGGTCGGTGCTTCCAGCTTCTGGATCGCTTCGAAGGACGCGGTGGAATCCCGCATCAGGTTGCGGAGCTGGAAGCTCGCTTCCACGGTCTCGAAGGTGTTGTCGGCGATCCGGAGATCGTGCGCGGTGCGCTTGCGGGCGGCGGCGAGCTGCTCGCGCTGCTGCAGCAGGAAGCGGCGATAGCCCTTGGCCGCCTCCTCCGACAGCTTCTGGCTCTCGCGGTTGGACTTCAGCGCCTTCTGCTGATCGGCGCGGTTCTCGCCCTTCAGCAGTTCCTCGGTCTTGCCCTTAGCGGTGGCAATGTCCTTGGTGATGGCTTCCAGCTTCGGCAGATACTGGTTGTCGATCTTGGCGATCATCGTGTCCTGGGTGTGCACCAGCATCGCGAACAGCGCCGCGTGCATGGCGAAATACTTGCGGGCGGCATTGAGGTTGTCCCCGGACTGATTCAACAACCGGCCGAGCTGGCCATCGATGGTCTTGGCCGAGTTGAACACCGCGACCAGCCGCACGAGATCGCCCGACAGTACGCTATCGAGCAACATATCGAGCTGACCGTCGCTCATCTTCACGCCGGACTGGCCAAGCGCGTCGCCAACCTCTTTTTTGGCTCCCTTGATGTCGTCGCGATTGCCGGCGATCCGCTTGCCCGCGTCCTCGATCTCGCGTGCGAGGCTGTCGACGGTATCGGTGATAAGGCCCGGCAGCATGCCGTCCTTGGGCGCAGTCAGCTGGCGCTCGCGAAGCTTGACCATCCGCTCTTCGAGCTCGCGGATATTGCGGCGGCGCTCCTCGATCCGCTTCTGCAGATCGACTACGGGCACGTTCGTCACGACACCGAGCATGCTGTCGAGGAGGTCGCGCACTTTCTTGTCGCGATCTTCCCGGGTCTCGGTCCACAACGGTGGCACCAGGAACTCATCGCGCGAGGGAAGCTTGCGGGACTCGCCGCGATTCTTCGCGGTGTCCTGCAGGATGGCGTCGACCGCCTGCATTAACTTGCGGGACTGCTCGAATGCGACATCGCCCGCACGCGGATCTGGCGGCGTGGCGGGTTGTGAAGGCGCGGTCGTGCCGGGTTGCGGCTTCGCGGCAGCCCCTTTTTTGGCCGGAGCCGCCTGAGCAAAGCGGAGCGGCGCCACTCCGTCGCCTGGAGCACCCGCCGCGACCGAGAATGTCGTCGCCGCCAACGCCAGCGCCGATGCCGTTACGGCCAACGTGCCGCGCGCTATGCTCAAACCGTACATGACGGACATGGCCTCTGCTCCTCATACCCAGCATGACAGAACGCGAGAAATCCGGCGAATCCAAGATTATCCGCTCTTCCCGGGCACAAGCTGTCATTCCCGCGTAATCATCCCGAGGGGTTGGCTGCCTGATCAGCCCGCCGCACCAGATCAAGCAGAGCCGGACCGACCTGACGCGCATCGGTCAAAACAATCATATGGGTAATCCCCGGACCCGCACCAGGGATCCGTGCCCTGACCAACTCGTTCTCATAGGGGTGCTCGCCAAGGGCCAGACCGAGCCGTAGCTCCCGCGGGGTCACGTGCAGCATCGCCAGTTCCGCCGGATTTGCGAACGCGACCAACTCGCCAGCCGGCACGACCGCTGCCTTTGGCAAAGCCCCTTCGATTTGGCGCACCAGCATCTCCGCCAGCGGTCGAAAAGCCTTTCCGCGCGCTAGCGTGTCCGACAAGCTCCCGCCTCCGCCGGCTCCCGCAGACACAGCCTGCGGAGGAACAGAGGAGGGTATCGAACGCGCTCGAGAAAGGACTGGTGCCATTGCTATGCGCGGCGATTGGGCTGGTGGAGGCGCAGGAGCACTCGACCCAGCCGCAGCAATATCGATATAGATCGGCCGCCCACCATTGTTATGGATGCGCTCAAGCCACGAGGCGTTGGCGAACGTGAACCCCTTGGGCCGCAGCCAGTCTATGATCTCGTTCTTACCGGCGAGCCCGGCAGCATCGATCAAGACCATCCACTCGCCGAGCGAATGCCCAGTGCGCGCCAGTAGATCGTCGATGAACTCTCGCTCCAGCTCGGCGTGCTTGCGCGTCATGAGCGGCCCACCACGTTACGAAACCGTCAGATCCAGCGGCGGGAGGAGGCCTTGTATTCCCGGTACACGTCGCCGAACTTATCCTCCAGATGCCGCTCCTCCGGCAGAATGGCAAGCCATGTCACGCCGATAACAAACAGTGGCATCATGATCGCGAGCCACAGGTTCTGGCTGTTGTCGGACATGCCCAGCAGGATCAGCGCGTAGCCGACATACATGGGGTTACGAAAGCGCCGGAATGGCCCGTGCGTGATCAACACTGTCGCCGCGGCGTCGGGACGAATTTGCGCGCGACCGCGCAGCATAGTGATAAGCGCCCATCCCGCGATCACAAAACCGGCGAGGATAAAGCCTAGTCCGATCAACTTCGCAGGGACATCGTTGAGCCCAGGCCAAGTGAGCGGCCACAGCCAGTTCAAGCCCCAACCTGCCACGACCGCGACGAGGAACAGGACAGGCGGCCAGGGGAATTCCGACGGCTTGCTGTGTTTTTCCTCCGCGCTGGAGGGGTGTTCGAGGATGGGTGGTGGCATAGCCTCTACCGCCGTTTCGGATGCGTCGCTATCGACTGCGCCACGCGCAGCGAATCAGACGTCCAACATTACAACAGCACGGCCCTCGTTGCAGCAGCACATTTGCGCCCCCAACAGTTCGGCGCAGCAGTTGCGCCAATGCCGATCAGGCCAATGCCGATAAGAATGTGTCGGTATCATCGAAATCATGCCGCGATTACGCCCGATACGTCGTTTCTATGTTCGGTTCGTGCCGAGATCAGATGGGCATTGGGCCCGGCTCTGCATTGGTTTGGGCCACCGATAAGGACCGCTCGATGGTGCTGCGTAAATGTTTGAATGCGGGAGTTGCACTGCTCCTGCTGATCGGCACTGCGGGATCGGCCGCGGCTTGGTGCGTGCGTGGCGTCGATGGTCGCGATACCCTGCGCATGCGCGCGGGCCCGGCGCCATTCGCCCGCGAAGTCGGATACATTCCGCCGACAGCCTGCGGCATCGCCATCATCGGCGCCTGCCGTGGAGCATGGTGTCCGGTGCAGTGGCGCGGCCGGATCGGCTGGTCGAACGCCGTCTATCTGCAGCGCGGCGGCCTGCTTGACTTCTTGGCGATGCCCCAGCGGGTTCTACCACCGCCTCCCATCGTGCTGCCGGCGCCGCCACCACCGTTCCCAGCACGCCGTGTTGCGCCCGCACGGCAGGCAGCCGTTGCCGCCGCCCCGCGCCGTACGCCGCCCCCGCGCGCAGCATCCCTCCGCCAGCGGGGCGCGACCCAACGCACGGCCAGGGCAGCCCCGCCCGTGCCACAACGCGCCCGCGCGCCGCTCCCCTCAGCACCGCTGCCGGCGAGGCTTGCGCCGGCACCGGCACCCGCAACGGCACCCTCTCCGGCAGCCCCGCCCGCCGCGGTGCCAACCATGCCGTCGTTCGTGCCGCCCGCAGCAGCGAGCCCAGCGCCATCGCCTATAGTGGCCCCCGTACCGGTGCCTGCCACTCCATCAACGGCCAATGTCTCGCGCGATGCCTGTGTCGTGGAAATCCCCAAGGGCGAAACCCTCAAGGTGCGCGCCGGCCCTGGGCTCGATCAGGGGCTGCGCTACGGCTATCCGGCGGGCGTGTGTGGCGTGCGCATCACCGGCCCTTGCTCGAACGGCTGGTGCCCTGTCGACTATCGCGGCTATCGCGGCTGGGCCGAGCAGCGGTTTTTGAAGTGATGGCCGTGGATCAAGTTTCGGTCAGCCCCGCCGCGCGCCCGGCACGCTGTCAGTTGAAGCAAAGTATGGCTTGATGTCGATGAGCGGTGTGCCGTCGCGGCAGTCGATGCCCTTCACGGTGAGCCGAGTGCCCTCGACGCGGATCAACTCCACCACGGCCAGCGACACCGGGTTCGGCCGCAGCGGCGAGCGCAGAGCGAATACGCCACGCGGGGCGTCGAGATGGCGCGGCGTCTGGCGAATGAGGTCGCGGCGCGCGGCGTCCATCCAATACAGCAGGATCAGGTGCGAAAACCGTTCGATGCCTTCGAGGCCTGCGATATAACGCGGATCAATTTCGACGGTCGCCTCCACTTGGCCCTCGCGCGGGTTCTTCGGACAGTCGGCGAGCGTCGCGAACGGCGTGCGGATGCGGCCAATAAAGACCAGGGAGGCATCGAACGCAGACGGGAGCGTTACGCTCACCTCGCCTTCCCGATGATCGCCGTGCTCCATGATACCGCTCCTCCGACTACGATCTTGGGATAGCGGCCTTGCCGCACTGTCAGTAGCTTTTGGACTTGTCTGGTTTTGATAGCACACGACTTGGCCGCTTCGGCGGGTTCGGATGATCATCGGCGGAAGCAGGGGACGCCGATGATGTCGAGAGAGGCGCGAGCCGTCAGGCGGCGCACCTCTTGGCTTTGC
>CAMDPA010000133.1 GCA_945903565.1 Devosia equisanguinis
AGTTTCCCCTCCCCCCTTGCGGGGGAGGTGGCGCGTAGCGCCGGTGGGGGGAAGGCGGCAAACGTCAACGTTGGCTGTTCCCCCCCTCCGCCCCTTCGGGGCACCTCCCCCGCAGGGGGGGAGGAAAACGTCACCCTAATACGCGACCCCGACGTCCTCGACACGTGGTTCTCGTCCGCTCTGTGGCCGTTCTCGACGCTTGGCTGGCCCGAGCAGACGCCCGAACTTGCGCGCTTCTACCCAACCTCCGCGCTCGTCACCGGCTTCGACATCATCTTCTTCTGGGTCGCCCGCATGATGATGATGGGCACCCACTTCATGAAGGACGCCGGCGGCCAGCCGCAGGTGCCCTTCAAGGACGTCTACATCCATGGCCTCGTCCGCGACGAGAAGGGCGCCAAGATGTCGAAGTCGAAAGGCAACGTCGTCGACCCCCTGCTGCTGATCGAGGAGTTCGGCGCCGACGCGTTGCGGTTCTCGATGGCGGCGATGGCCTCGCAGGGCTCCGACGTGAAATTCTCGAAATCGCGCGTCGAGGGCTATCGCAACTTCGCGACCAAGATCTGGAACGCCACGCGTTTCGCGGAAATCAACGGCTGCGCACGCGATCCCGCGTTCGATCCCGCGAACGCAAAGCATACCGTCAACCGATGGATATCAGGCGAAACCGAGCGCACCGCGAAGGCCGTCACAGCAGCCATCGAAGCCTACAAGTTCAACGAAGCCGCCACCTCGGTTTACGAGTTCGTGTGGGGCCGCGTCTGCGATTGGTACGTCGAGCTATCGAAGCCGATCCTCACGTCGGGCGACGCTGCCGCTCAAGCCGAGACGCGCGCCTGCACCGCCTGGGTGCTTGATCAGGCCATGGCGCTGCTGCATCCCTTCATGCCGTTCATCACCGAGGAACTGTGGGAGAAGACGGCGGGCACGAGCCCACGTGCGAACCTGCTGGTGCTATCGGACTGGCCGAAACTCGATGGTCTCGCCGACGCCAGCGCCGACCAGGAGATCGGTTCGCTGATCGAGCTGATCAGTGCGGTCCGCTCCGTTCGCACCGAGATGAACGTGCCGGCCGGTGCGAAGGTGCCGCTGCTCGTCACCAGCGCGAGCAAGGATGTCGAAGCGCGCATCACGCGACATGCCGACACGATTAAGCGCCTTGCCCGCGCGGAAACGATCGAGTTCGTTTCCGCCGCGCCGAAAGGCGCCGCCGCGATCGTCGCCGGCGATGTGTCCGCCGCGCTGCCGCTCGCCGGCATCATCGACATGGACGCGGAAAAGAAGCGCCTCAACAAGTCGATCGAGGCGCACTTGAGCGATATCGCCAAGATGGACGCCAAGCTCAACAACCCCAACTTCATGGAACGCGCCGCACCCGAAGCCATCGACGAAGCCCGCGAACGCAAAGCCGAACTCGAAGGCCTGATCGCACGGCTCAAGGCGGCGCTGGCGTGGATCGAGACGTAGCGCTGAAATGCACGGTTGCAAGACGAGGGACGCTGTCCCTCGACCCTGCCAAAGGGCATGGCCCTTTGGAAACCCTTCCTTGAAGTGTGGGTCCAGGGGCCACCATGCCGAAGGCATGCATTCGCATGACGTGCGGGAGTTTGAGGCCCCGACGGCAGAGCGTCAAAGCAACTATTTAGTCCCTCTTATCACCCGCTAGGGCGATCGTGACGGCACCGCTATTTCATCCCGAACAGTCGCAGCGGCGCCAGCGTGATCGCCGGCACGTAGGTGATCAGCATCAGCGCGGCGAAGTAGATCGCCAGGAACGGCAGAATACCGCGATAGAGCGACTGCATTGGCACGCCGAACAGCGCGTGTGTCGCGAAGATGTTGAGCCCGAACGGCGGCATGAACATGCCGAGCGCGAGGTTCACGGTGACGATGATGCCGAAGTGGATCTGGTCCATGCCCGCCGCGCCGACGATCGGCACAAGCAGCGGCGCCAGGATCAGGATGGCGGCCGGCGGCTCCAGAATCGAGCCGACGAACAGCAGGATGACGTTGATCACCAGCAGCAGCATCCATAAATCGAGATTGAAGCTGGTGATGAGTGACACGAGCTTGTTGGGCAGACCGCTGGTGGTGATCAAGTACGAGTAGGCGCCAGCCGACGCAACGATGATCAGGATCTGCGACACGAGCTTGCCGGCCTCGAGCACGGTCGTGATCAATTCACGCACTGTCATCTCGCGATAGATAAACATCGATACCAGCGCCGCATAAACGCAGGCGACGCCAGCAGCCTCCGTTGGCGTGGCGACGCCGGCATAAATGCTGCCAAGCACGACGACGGGCGCCAGCAGCGACCAGAAAGCCGTGCGCGTTGCCGTGAGGAAGCGGCGGATGCTCGTGCCTTCGGTCGCTGGAATGTTGTTCTTGCGCGCGTAGTACAGCAGGTAAATCGAGACCATGCCGCCGATCAGCAATCCCGGCACGATGCCCGCCAGAAACAGCTTGGGCACTGATTGCTGCGCGGCGACGCCATAGATGATCATCGGTATCGAGGGCGGAATGATCGTGGCGATGCAACCCGACGAGCAGATCAGGCTGCCCGCGAACGTGCGCGAATAACCGTTCGAGGTGAGCGAGGGCATCAGCAGGCGGCCGATCGCGGCGACGCAGCCGACGCTCGATCCCGACATCGCGCCGAACAGCTCCGCCGAACCGATCGTGGTGAGCGCGAGCGAGCCGCGCACGCCGCCGATGATCGATAGCACCCAGTCGACCAGCCGCCGCGCAATGCCGCCGCGCCCCATGATCTCGCCGGCCAGAATGAACAGCGGCACCGCGAGTAGCGGGAAGCTGTCCAGGTTGCCGAACATCGCGGAGTGGATCTGGTTGGGTGAGCCCAACTCCAGCACGATCATGCCCACCGTGCCCGCCGCGACTAGCGCGACGAAGATCGGTACGCCAAACATCAGCATGACGACAGGCAATACGACAAGTACCAGGAATTCCATTAGGCGACGCTCCCCCCGAAAATCAGTCCCGGCAGTTCGTTCTTGTTATTTGATGTTGTCGTGCGGGCCGCCGACGCCGCGCGTCAGAGCCAGCGCCATCACGATGGGTATGAGAATGAGGGCCAGCGGCACGGTCGCCTGGGGAATCCAAACCGGCAGGTCGAGTGCGTCGCTGCGCTGATCGAATCGGAACAGCTTGGTGACGACGCCATAGCTGAGCCACCCGACCGGGAACAGAACGGCGGCGGTGATCAACACCGCTAAGGCCTCGATCGCAAATCGTGCGCGCCCCTTCAGGGAGGCGACGAACGCGTCGATCCGGATGTGCGCTCTTTCCCAGGTCACCGGAATAGCACCGATGAAGACGCTGGCAATCATCAGGAACACCATCGACTCCTCGGCCCACGAAATGCCCGCGCGCATCACGTAGCGGCTGAACACGTTGATACCGTTGATGATGACGATGCAGACGAGCAGCGTACCGCACAGATACGTGCAGAACGTCGCGATGCCGCCCATCACGCGCACCAGGATGCTGGCTTCCGCTGCCGGAATCAGTTGTTTTTCCTCCGACATTCACTCTCCCCTTGCATTCCCACTGGCGTCTGCGCGCTCATTTCGTGTTGGCGAATACCCACTCCGCAACGGCGACGAGATCGGCGTCCTCGTCCGGTCGGCCCATCAATTGCAGGCCTAGCGGAAGGCCGTCGTCGGTGAGCATCGGCAGCGAGATGCAGGGGCCGCCGAGCAACGATCCAGTCACGGTCATTGCGGGATCGCCGGTCGCGGTGAGACCCAGCGGTGCAGCGCCTGTCGCTGCCAGTGTCACGAACGCATCGAAACGCTGGGCGGCCCAGGCCGCGCGTTGGCGGATCTGAGCGCGGCGCGCGAGCAGCGCGCGGTAGTCGTCTACGGTCACACTTGCGCTGTCGGCCTGGCGCTGCCGAAGGACCCTGCCGAGCATCTTGGGATCGCCCTTTGCGAAGCTTGCCAGCGGCCAGCGGAATTCCCAGTCGAAGATCTGGAAGGTGACGGCAAGCGCATCGGCGATGGCCTGCTCGAAGGCTTCGATATCGGGATCGCTGGTGCGGTCGGCGATCGCGATACCCTGCCCTTCGAGCTTCTTGCGCGCAGCGGCGAGTGCCGCGCGGGCGCCGGGCGTCGTCTTGCTCCAGCCGCCGGTTTCGAGGAGGGCAAGCCGCGCCGGCTTGCGTGGCGCGGGCGGCATCAGAGGCCCCAGCAATCCGGGATGGCCAGGGTCGCCGCCGACGCGTTGGCAGATCGCACTGGCCACGATCCACGCATCGCCCGGCGTGGCGGCGAGGAGGCCCGTGCAGCTCTGGCTCAAATGATCGTAGCTGCCGCTGCGGTTCAGCGCGCCGTAGGTCGGCTTGAAGCCGACGCAGCCGCAGAAGCTCGCCGGACGCAGAGCCGAGGCAACCACCTGCGTGCCGAGCGCAACCGGGAGGATACCGGCCCCGACCGCCGCCGCTGAGCCCGACGACGAGCCGCCAGGCGTGCGTTTGGCATCGTGCGGGTTGGTGGTGCGATGGAACGGTTCCATCGACGCGTATTCAGTGGTGGTGGTCTTGCCCAGGATGATCGCGCCCGCTTCGCGCAGAGCCTGCACGGAAGCTGCATCGCGCCGGGTTTGCGTTCCCGCCCAATAGGGCGAGCCCTGGCCGGTCGGCATATCAGCGGTTTCGATGATGTCCTTGATGCCGATCGGCATGCCATCGATGGGGGACGACGGCTTGCCGGCTTTCCAGCGCGCATCCGACGCCGCTGCGCTAACACGCGCCGCATCGCGGGCGATGTGGATGAAGGCCTGCAGGGTTGGCTCTATCGCGTCGAGCCGGTCGAGACAGTGCGCGAGGTAGACGGACGGCGATGAGGTGCCCGCCTTGAAGGCTGCCGTCTGGGAGAGGAAGCTGGTGAGTTGGGGCATGGCTCGCGACCTCTCACAAACGGCAAAGCAGAGTTCGCAAAATGGCTCAGCGCGGACGGCTGGGTCGCGCACATGCCTGACCCAGCCTACGCCAGCTTCAGTTCGTCTTGTCGGCGATCGCCTTGATCTGGTCGTAGGTCGACTTTACGGCGGGGTACTTTGCAAGCACCTTCACCGTTGCCTCGCTTACGCTCGATTGAGCGGTCGCCTGCTCGGCGTCAGACAGCTTCGACATGATCCCGCCGTTCTTGGCCCAAACCTCGCGTGCGTTCTTGAGGTTCTCGATGTTCCAGGCGTGGTTGGGAGCCTCGATCGCCTTGGCGGTGTCGAGAACCTGCTTGCGCAGATCAGCGGGCAGACCCGTTAGCCACTCCTTGCTCATCAGCACGCCCGTGAGAATGCCCCACAGCCGGGTTTCCACCATGTGTGGCGCAGCGTCGTAGTAGCGTAGCGTGGTGAAGATGCTGAGGCCCGAGGACACGCCGTCGATGGTGCCCTGCTGCAGCGCCGGCAAAACCTCCGGCAGCGCCATCGGGATCGACGCGAGGCCGAGCGACTGCACCGCGGCCTGCTCGGCTTCCGAAGCGAGCACACGCACGCGCCGCCCCTTGAAGTCGGCGAGCTTCGTGGCCGGCTGCTTGAAGCTGAAGTACTGCATGTCATAGACGATGAACGCGGCGACCGTGATGTCCTTCTTGTCGCCGATGTCCTCCATGATCTTGCGGAACTCGGGTTTGTTGGCGACGGCCCGGATGTGCTCGTTGCCCTTGAACAGGCCGGCCATCGACGTCGTCTGGAAGCTCGGGTCGACGCCGACGAAGAACTCGAACGGACCGCTCAGCGCCTGGATGTTGCCAAGCCGCAGGCCCTCGACCTGACGCGGGAACGGCCCAAGCTGACTGGCCGGGAACAGGTCGACGCGGATCTTGCCGCCGGTCGCCTTCTCCAACGCCTCCTTGTAGGCCTTCATGAACTCGTGCTGCACGTCGTTCTGCGTCTGCGTGCCGAACTTGAGCACGATCGGCTGCTGTGCGGCGGCAGGACCCTGAGTTGCGAGAACGGCCGCCAGTCCGACTGCGGCGGCCAATATGGCAGTGGTTCTGTGGGCGGCAGATCCGTTGCGGTGCATCATGGTCATGGCACTCCTCCCTGCATTTTTGAGACGCCGTTTCACGGCCACAAGCTCACAGTCCCAGGTTGATCTTGATTGGTGCGCGGGAGTGCCGTCAAGCCTGATGATTGGCCTGATGATCGGGCTTGGCCGCGGCAGGGCACAAAGAAGCGCGCCGTGGAAGGTTCCACGGCGCGCAATCTTCGATGCGATCGGCAACGCGCGTGGGATCAGCGGGCGAGGATCTGCTTCACGCGTGGCGTCACCTCGGCGCCCTTGTCGCGCATAGTATCGATCACCGGCTTCACCATCCAGCCGTCGTAGGCTAACTTCACGGCGGGCCGGTTGCGCATCGTTTCGAACCACGCGGCGACCTTCGGCCTAGTGTCCCACATATGCGCAAGCTGAAGCTGATCGAGGCGGTTGACGTACGGCGTGAAGGCGATGTCGGCGAGCGACATATCCTTCCCGGCGAGCCAGGGGCCTTTCTCCAGCGACGCCTGCATATCGCCCAGCATTTTCTCGAAGCGCAGGATAGCCGGCGCGAAGTGCGAGCTGTCGACACCCTTCTCGTAGACGTCGATCTGACGCTCGCGGCGGAACGGGTCGGGGATCTTGTTGAGCACCATGAGTGCCTCGTCACGGGGCTTTGCCAGCAACTGATGACGGAAGCCGATCGCGAAGCTGATCACGCTGGTGAGCTGGTGGATGCCCTCGTCGAGCTGCTTGGTCCACACCCGCATCTGCGCGCGGGATACCGGACCATTTGTCGTGAGTGAAGGGCCCGGCAGCACCTCGGCCAGGTATTCTGCGATCACGTTCGACTCGATCAGCACGGTGCCGTCATGCACGATGGTCGGCACGACACCGTTCGGATTGAGCTTGAGATACTCGGGCTTCTGCTGATCGCCGCCTCGCAGGTCGAGCTGGTGGCTGACGAACTCCTGGCCGCGCTCGTTCAGCACGATCCGCACCTTCTCCGAGCAAACGGAAACGCCGGCGTGATAGAGTTCGATGGTCATGTGGGCCTCCTCGGGCGGGCAGCAGGAATTCAAAAGCGCGACATGTAGTGACCCAGCCTACGCCGCATCCCCCTTCAACTTCCGCATGAGGTCGCCGAGCATGCCCCAGAAGAAATCCGCGCCGCCGTAGCCGGAGATGCGGCCGACCTCGCGGCCATTCTCGACCAGCACGAACGTCGGTGTCAGGCGGATCGGGCTCGCAAGCGCGATGCCTTCGGCGCGCGGCCCACGCAGGTTGATAATACGCAGCGGCGCGCGGCGACCCTCCGCCGATTTCGAATACCCGGGGCCCACTTCCGCGCGCCAACGCACGCAATAGGAGCAACCAGCCTGATCGTACATCAGCAGCTCGGTGCGCGCGGCGGCGACGGTTTGCGCCGAAGCCGGCGATATGCCGTGGGCTGACGTTGCCAGCAGGCCCGCGAGTGCCAGCACGGCGGCGCGTCGATTTAATAGCATGGTATCCCTCTTGGCGGGTGCATCACCGCACGTGCGATATCGGCGCCTGCGGGCCGCTGGTCAAGGCGAGCCTCCGCCAATGACTATTTGTTGACCGGGCTTTCCGGGTCGAACAGATAGCTGACAACGTCCTTGATCTGCTGCTCGCTCAGCGCCTTGGTCAATCCGAAGCGCGGCATGTTCGAGCACGGCATGACGGATTGCGCGTTGTAAATCTTGGCGTAGGCGGCCTTGGCCTCGTCCTCGCGGAACCTGCGGATTTTGCCGTATTCATTGAGGCTTGGGCCCATCGTGCCGAAGCTGAGTTCGGCCTTGGAGAGCTGGTGGCAGGCATAGCAGTTGCCGCCGCCGACGGTATCGGGGGGATCGGAAAACTGCCCGCCGCGGCCGTTCTGGGCGATCTTTGCGCCTTCCTTCCAGTTGCCGATCACCTTGCCGTCGGCCGGGAAAACGACCGAAGCCTTCTCGCGCGCCAGCACCTTCTGGAATTCGGCCGTCGACAACTCGTTCTTGTTTTCCGAGCAGGCCCGCTGCGTTTCATCTTGTTTTATACGTCCCTTCCACGTGTCGGATGCCCCCTTGAACGTGGCCTCGACGTAGGCGTCTACCACCGCAGGAGCGGCCTTCGACACCTGTTGAGCTGTAGAGACAGCAGAAATAGAGACAGCACCGGCACCTACAACCAGAGCCGCCGACAGGGCGATGAGAGCAATCTTCATATCTTTATCCTCCCCTGTCAGCGCTTGATGGAGGGAACCTGGATCTGGGCTCCCTCGGCGTTCTTGTTGAGATAGACGGTCAGCGCCGTCAGCCCGTCGGAGAGATAGTCGGGCGAGGGCCAGCGCATCTGGCGATAGCAGTCCCACAGCCGGTGTTGCATCGTGCGCACCTGGCTCTGCGACACGCGATAGGTCGGCCACGACCCCATCGTCTCCTGCACCTGCTTGTCCGGTTTTGACAGGTTCGGCAGACCTTGAAGACGGATGCGCTTGCCGTCCTCGGAATGGCAGGTCGAGCAGGCGAAATCCCAGGTGCCGCCACGCCTGAAGAACATCGCTTTGCCCACCGCGTACATTTCCTGTTCCTTGGCGTGCTGGACGGGCGTGGCGAGCTTCATGCCGCTCGACTTGTTGGCGATGAAGGCGACGAGATCCTCCATGTCGGAGGTGCGGCCCGGCGCGCCGAACCGGCGGGCGAACACGTCCTTGGTGTCGAGGCCCTGCAGGTTCTGCATGCACCACGCGAGCCGCTGCTCGACGTCCATCACCTTGTCGGCATCCTTGAAATAGCGCGGCAGTTTCGCGTACGCGCCGTCGAGCTTGCCCGCACCTTCGCCCAGGTCGCACTGCTCGAGACTTACATTCTTTGTGCCGCGCGCCAGCTTCCAGAGCGCTTCGCCGCGGTCGACATTCAAGAAGCCGGGATTGGACATCGGATCGGAGATCATCTCGCGATAACGCTCGATCTCCTTCTCGCTGTCGGTCGCCTGCGCGGCGCCCTTGCCCGTGCTCACGGCCAACGCGAGCAGGCATGCAAGCCCTATCCCCACCAGCTTCACCTGGAGTGCGCCCAGCATTCGCATTCCCCTCCCCGGATTATTGGCTCAACGGCGACCAAAAAGAACTTTCCTGTCGCCAGATTGGCACAACAAGTCTGTGACAGCACGGCATGGATTGCAACGTTGAATTCTTATATGCTAATTCTAAGATATAAGTACGCCCTGGCTCATCCGGACGCGCGAAGGCGTGTGCTCGCGAGATGGGCGTTGCCGCCGCAAAAGTGCTATAGTCGCATTTGCACCACCACGTTCGATGCCAGGGAGATCCAGATCGATGGCAGGCAAGATGAAACCGCGCACCCGCCGCGAGTTCCTTGGTTCCAGCGCCGCGATGGCCGCCGCCGTCGCGATCGGCCCGTCTGCCGCGCTTGCCAAGCCGGACGATGTCGTCGCCGAGATCAAGAAGCTGTTCGGCGACAAGCCGCTGACCGCCGGCCGCATCAAGCTCGATCTGCCGACCATCGCGGAGAACGGCCTCGTCGTGCCGCTCAACTTCGAAGTCCAGAGCCCGATGACGGACAATGACTATGTGAAGGCCGTGCACTTTTGGGCCGACGGCAATCCCAATCCGCAGGTTGCCTCGTTCAACTTCACGCCAATGGCGCCGAAGGCGGCCGCTCAGATCCGCATCCGCCTCGCGCAGACGCAGAACATCGTCGCGGTCGCCGAGATGTCGGATGGCAAGCTGTTCACCGCCAAGCAAGAAGTGAAAGTCACGATCGGCGGCTGCGGCGGCTGAGGCCGGCGTCTCATCGCAAGTCGCACCTTTCGGATTCGTTTCACGCCAAGGACGAACGACAATGTCCACCCCAACGCCCCGCGTCCGTATGCCCGCCACCGCCAAGGCCGGCGAAGTGATCGAGGTGAAAACCCTCATCAGCCACGAAATGGAAACCGGCCAGCGCAAGGACAGCTCCGGCCAGACCGTGCCGCGCCGCATCATCAAGAAGTTCGTGGCGACCTTCAATGGCAAGGAAGTGCTGTCGGCGGACTGGCACCCCGCGGTCGCCGCCAATCCCTATCAAGCCTTCTTCGTCAAGGTTCCCGAGACCGGCACGTTCGAATTCTCCTGGTTCGACGACAACGGCGAGATCTACAAGTCCGCCCACAAAGTGACGGTCGGTTGAGGCGGTGTCAGACCCTCTGGGTCTGATACCAGCGCGCACACCCATGCAACATTTCGAAACGGTACCACATGGTGTCAGACCCAGAGGGTCTGACACCAGAACGACGCGCGGACACACATGATCACCCGGCGCGACTACCTCACGGCCACGGCGGCCACCGGCGCCCTGCTCGCTGGCACGGGCATGCCTGTCGGCCGAGCCGCGGCGCAGGGCAAACTCAGCGAGAAAGATCTGCTGGCGTTCGAGCCCGTGGGCAACGTCACGCTGGTGCATGTGACCGACATCCACGCGCAGCTCGTGCCGATGCATTTCCGCGAGCCGTCCGTGAATATCGGCGTCGGTGCTGCCAAGGGGAAGGTGCCTCACCTCACCGGCGAAGCATTCCGCAAAGCCTTCAAGCTCGCCGACGGCACCGCGGACGCCTTCGCGCTGACCCATGACGATTTCGCAAACCTTGCCCGCACCTATGGCCGCATGGGCGGGCTTGATCGTATTGCAACGCTGGTCAAGGCGATCCGGGCCGAACGCGGCGACCGCATGCTGCTGCTCGACGGCGGCGACACCTGGACCAACAGCTGGACCTCGCTCCAGACCAAAGGGCAGGACATGGTCGACGCCATGAACCTCTTGAAGCCCGACGCCATGACGGGGCACTGGGAGTTCACGCTCGGCGAAGCGCGCGTCAAGGAGATCGTCGACAAGCTGCCGTTCCCATTCCTTGCCCAGAATATTCGCGACAGCGAGTTCGAGGACAAGGTGTTCGAAAGCTCGAAGATGTTCGAGAAGGGCGGCGTCAAGATCGCCGTGATCGGCCAGGCGCTGCCGTTCACGCCGATCGCCAACCCGCGCTGGATGATGCCGAAGTGGACGTTCGGGATTCGCGAGCGCGAGCTGCGCGCTGAAGTCGAAGCGGTGCGCGCGAAGGGCGCCGATCTCGTCGTGCTGCTCTCCCACAACGGTTTTGATCTCGACGTGAAGCTGGCCGGCCAGGTCGCGGGCATCGATGTGATCCTGACCGGGCATACCCACGACGCGGTGCCCGAAGTGACGAAGGTCGGCAGCACGCTGCTGGTTGCCTCGGGCTCGCACGGCAAGTTCGTGTCGCGCCTCGATCTCGAGGTTGAAGGCAAGGCGATCAAGTCGTTCCGCTATCGCCTGATCCCGGTCTTTGCCGACGCGATCAAGCCCGATGCCGAGATGGCCGCGCTGATCGCCAAGCACCGCGCGCCCTACGCAGCGGACCTTTCGCGCGTGCTCGGCAAGACCGACAGCCTGCTCTATCGGCGCGGCAACTTCGACGGCACACTCGACAACGTGATCTGTGACGCGATCCTGACCCAGCGCGACGCGGAGATCGCGTTGTCGCCGGGCATCCGCTGGGGCACCAGCGTGCTGCCGGGCGAGGACATCACGTTCGAGGACATCACCAACGGCACGGCGATGACCTATCCCGCCTGCTACCGCATGACGATGAGCGGCGCGCGCCTGCATGAGATCCTGGAAGATGTCGCCGACAACCTGTTCCATCCCGACCCCTACTATCAGCAGGGCGGCGACATGGTGCGGACCGGCGGCCTCGGCTACACCATCGACATCGGAAAGCGCGCGGGCGGCCGCATTTCCGGTATGACGCTGCTCAAGTCCGGCCAGCCGATCGACGCCGGCAAGGACTACGTCGTCGCCGGCTGGGCCAGCGTGAACCAAGGCACCGAAGGCCCGCCGATCTGGGATGTGGTCGCCAAGCACATCACGGCGAAAAAGGTGGTCAGCGCAAAGGCGCTCGACAGCGTGAAGGTGGTGGGGGCGTGATGTCTTCTTCGTAGGGCGCATTAGAGCATTTTCCACCTGATCTGGGTCGCTACCCGTATCCGGCGTGGCGAAAGTAGTTCGCGCACTCGTCGGGTGCAAACGTCTTGATGAGGCGGCCGATCAGCTTCATCAGCGCCTTCACGGTGCGGGCCGCGCCCTTGCGCAGC
>CAMDPA010000134.1 GCA_945903565.1 Devosia equisanguinis
CAGCGGAAAATCTGTCCGAACAAGCGGGGCCACCTCAGAGTGCTCGGCTGGACATAGGCGCCTCCTGTTGATTGATGAAACGCGAGAACGGGACCGGTCGATGACCGCCCAACGATCCAAAGGCCGCGGGGAGCAGGCAGGACCGTCAGGACCCGTTAACAGCGTCGGGAGGCAGGGAGACGACCGCTTTCGGGGCGAAATGGTTAATGCAACGCCTGCCCCACAAGCGAATGCGAGTTCACATCAGAACGAAACAGCTTTCTGAATTGTCAGTATAATCCGCGTTCCCGCAGTTTTTCCGCAAGGCCCGCAGCTGCTTCCTCTAGTCGCAGGTTGTCCGTGCATCTCAATACGAGCTGGGTGACGGGTTTGCCGTCCCGCTGCGAGGGATAGCTGCCCATTGGGACGTCGGGGAACAGGGCCTGATGCGCGCGGAAGATCTCGGAAATCGCGCCTTCCGGATGGTTCAGGTCGATCGCTTTCGACAGCATTTTCTTGCCGGTTTTCAGGATCGGTGTCACGGCGTCGAGCATCGCCTGCATGATGTTGGGCACGCCGGCCATGGTGATGACGTTGCCGAGCATGAAGCCCGGTGCGACCGACACCTTGTTCTCGATCAACTCGGCGCCGAAGGGAATGCGGGCCATGCGCAGTCGGCCGGGCGTGATCTCGCGGCCACTTGCCTTGTAGTAGGGCAGCAACAGGTCGAGCGCCCGCTGGTCCACGTCGATGCCGACGCCGAACGCCTTGGCGATGCAGTCGGCGGTGATGTCATCGTGCGTCGGACCGATGCCGCCGGTGGTGAACACGTAACTGTAGCGGGCCCGCAACGCGTTGACGGCGGCAACCACGTCCTCCTCGACGTCCTGGACGATGCGGACCTCGCGGAGCTGGATACCGATCGCGGTGCAGTGGTCCGCGATCCAGCCGATGTTCTTGTCCTTGGTCCGGCCCGACAGGATCTCGTCGCCGATCACGAGCACGGCGGCGGTGACGATGTCCGAGGTAGGGGCGGCGTCAGCGGACATGGGCATACCTTCTGGATAAAGCGATTGGGACGACTTGCAGTGCTCGTCTCACATCCCTACCCTGATGGCCATGTTGTTTCCATCCCCCCTCCTGCGCGGCACGCTGATCCAGCGTTACAAGCGCTTCCTGGCCGACGTGAAGCTCGACACCGGCGAGACTGTGACCGCGACGTGCCCGAACACCGGATCGATGAAGGGCCTCACGGCGCCCGGCAGCGTCGTGTGGCTCTCGACATCCGACAGTCCGACGCGCAAGTACCGGCATACCTGGGAGATGATCGAGAACGATCTCGGCGCTGGACCGACGCTGGTCGGCATCAATACCGGCCATCCCAACAAGATCGTGAGCGAGGCGATCGGGGCGGGCGGGATCAAGCCGCTGGTGGGCTACGCGAGTTTGAAGCGCGAGCAGAAGTACGGGAAGAACAGCCGCATCGACATCCTGCTGGAGGATGAGGCGAGGCCGACCTGCTACGTCGAGATCAAGAACGTGCATCTGATGCGCAAGGCGGGGCTGGCGGAGTTTCCCGATTCGGTGACGGAGCGCGGCGCCAAGCACCTTGGCGAACTCGCTGACATGGTCCGGGAAGGCAAGCGCGCCGTGATGGTGTTCCTGATCCAGCGCTCGGACGCCAAGAGCATGAAGCTGGCGCGAGATATCGACCCGACCTATGGCGAGGCATTCGACGCGGCCGTGGCGGCGGGCGTCGAGGTGATCGCAGTCAGATGCAAGCTGTCGGAAACGGAGATCGTGATCGACAAGCTGGTGAAGGTGGGAGAGTAGATTAGGGGTACTTTGGCCGCGCAAGCACTACGGACCCGCCGCATCCACTTCGATCTCCTCGCCCTCTTCGTAAGCCTCGCCCGGCTTCTCCATTCCCAACTGATGGCGGATCTTGCGCAAGTCGGCGGGCCGCGGCTGGAACGGATAGCTGGCGATGTTCGACGGCGGTGAATCGCCATAGGGCCGGTCGCAGGCGGAGAGATCCTCGCGGAACTTGCCGGGGCAGCCCGAGGTTCGGAACGCCAGCCCTTGGTCAATCACCGCGTCGAGCTCGCTCTTCGGGATGCCGAAATCCGATACGCGCCCGGCCTCGTCGAAGCGCATATGCTCCACCCGTACGCCGCGGTAGTCGATCAGATAGCGCGCGATCTGCACCCGCCGCCACTGATCGCGCGGCGTCGCCGGCAGGTGGTCCATCAGCGACCCCTTCTCCGGGAAGAAGCAGAACATGTGGCTGTGCCCGCCGATGTCGACCAGCCGCTGCACGAGGGCGAGCGTGTCGTGTTCCGTCTCGCCCATGCCTACGATGATGTGCGCACCGAACTTCTGCGGCCCAAAGATGTCGCGTGCGGCCTCCATGATCTCCCAGTATTTCGCCCACGAGTGGGGCGACTGCACACCCTTGCCGCGCGTACGGTCGAAAATCTCGGGCGTCGCGGCATCGAGCGCGACAGTGAAGATCTCCGCGCCCAGCTCGTAAAGTGTCTGCACGTCGCCGCGTGTCATCGTCGTCGGGTTGGAGAGGATCGACACCGGCACGGTGGCCGGATCGATGCGATCGGTCCACTGCTTGAGCACCGTCACCGTATCCGCGTCCGAGTTGGGATGCGTGATCATCGAAATGCACATGCGGTGGAACGGCGTGTTGACGCCATCGCGCGCGACCTTCGCCACGATCTCCGCCATCGGCACCGCCGGCCAGTCGACGCGGATGAAATTGCGGTCGGCATAGTCACGGTCGGCCTCGCGGTGGCGTGCGAGCCCGCAGTAGGCGCAGTTGGCGCGGCAGCCCTCGGGATACGTGAGCAGCAGATTGAGGCAGCGCGTGCAGGAGCAGCCATGCATCTTGCCCGGCATGATGCCGAGTGTAATCGCCGCCGCCGTGGAAAGCTGCACGTACTCCGGCGAACGCATATTCGGTGTCAGCCGATTATTGTTGGGCAGATATACCCCCGCCGGCGGTACATTCGCATGCTTCACCCGCCCACCGTTCTTCGCCTCGCGCGGCGTCGGCACAGGCACGCGCGGCTGCATGTCGGTGTCAGACCCTCCGGGTCTGATACCCTCTGCGCGCGGCAGCATGTCGAGCGCAGCATTGAAATCGAGACCATTTGCGCCGATTGCAGAAGGCAGCGCGACTTCGCGTTTGAGGCAGCTCATGTCTTGTTCCTTAACTCGCGCACGCCGTCGCCATGGTCTTTGCTTCCAAATTCCCACCCACCTTGATCGAACAACACGCATGCTGCTGCTCGAACGGCCGGCCGATCGCGTCACACAGCGCCACCGCCCCATCGGCCGGGAACGCGATGCCGTCTAACCCCGCCATCACGGCATACGCATCCGTCACCCGCTTATGCATTCCCGCCGGCCGCGCACACCCCAGCAGCACCTGCTTGTTCGCCAGCCGCTGCCGCGCCTCAACGAAGATGCGGCCCACATCCGCCGTCGCAGGCGTACCGAACCCGCGCGTGTAGAACGGCATCACGACCACCAGCACCAGAGCGTGAATGCCGTGCCGCGCGCAGATATCGAGCGCATTGGCCTCGCCGAGGATGCGCCCGTAGTGCAGCCCGATCACGATATGCGGCACGATCTCCATGTTCGTCGTGCACAGCGCCGCCAGTGTTGCCTCGAAGTCCGCGACCGGCCGCTCCAAATGATAGACCTCGCGGATCGTCTCGGGCGCACCGATTACGTCCATCATCGCGGTATCGACGCCCGCGCTCTCCATCGCCTTGGCGCGGCGCTCGTCCAGCAGCGCGGAGTGGATCGCGATCTTCAAATGCGGAAAATCGCGCTTCAGCCGTTCGACCACCGGCAGATACTTCTCGTACTTGATCTCGTTGCGCCGGTTCGAGCCGCCCGACAGCAGAAACCCCTGCAAATCCTGCAGCAGAACGAGATCGCGCACTTTGCGGTCGAGCATCTCAGGCGTGGTGGCGGGGATCATTGGCTCCAGGATCTTGGCCTGGCAGTGGTCGCAATCGAGCGCGCACGCACCCGCCGTCACCGAAAATGCCGGAAACGAGTTCTTCGAGCAGCCCTTCATCTCGGAGGAGGAATACTCCTTGAACGTCGGCGTTGAGAACCTGATCGGCTGCAACCGACCGCCGCGCACACGCTCCATCTCCGCCACCAGTTCGGCGTCGAAATCGCCGTCCTCCAGCGCCTCGATCCCGCGTATCGTGTCGAGCCAGCTCATCGGCGTCAGCGCCCTCGGTCCAACTTGCATTCGAACATCTGCATATTCTAACGTTTAGCCTCGAACGCCAAGTACAATCACCCCGCGAGACCCATCTCAGCCATGACACGTTCGCCCCGCGCCGCTACCCCGATCGCCATCGTCGGCATCGGCTGCCGGTTTCCGGGCGGTGTGCGCGACGCGGCGAGCTATTGGAACCTGATGATACGCGCTCGGTGCGCCATCCGCGAGATCCCACCGGAGCGCTGGAGCCTCGAAGGTTTCTACGACCCGCGGCCCGACATCCCCGATCGATCCTATTCCAAGTGGGGCGGGTTCCTCGACGATGTCAGAGGTTTCGATCCGTCGTATTTCGGCCTTTCGCCGCGCGAAGCCGAAGCGATGGACCCGCAGCAACGGCTCATGCTGATGGCCGTCTGCGAAGCCGCCCAGGACGCACGCCTCCCCCTCGCCGCCCTGCGCGCGAAGCCAACGGGCGTGTTCATCGGCGTCTCGAATGTCGACTACGGACTGGTGCAGCACTATCGCCCCGGTCACGGCGAGACGCAAGCCGGCACGGGCACGGCCCTGTCCATCGTCGCCAACCGCGTATCGAACCGCCTCGACCTCTCTGGCCCGAGCATGGGCGTCGATACGGCCTGCTCGTCCGCGCTGGTCGCCATCGATACGGCGTGCCGGCATCTCGGCGACGGCAGTTGCGACATGGCGCTGGCGGGCGGCGTGAACATCCTGCTCGACCCGCGCATGTTCATCACGTTCAGCCGCGCGCACATGTTGTCTCCCAGTGGACGCATCCGTGCGTTCGACGCGGCGGCGGATGGTTTCGTGCGCGGCGAGGGAGTCGGCGTGGTGCTGCTGCGGCGGCTCGACGATGCACTGGCAGGCGGCGACCACATCTATGCTGTGATCGAAGCGACCGCGATCAATCAGGACGGCCGCACCGGCACCATCACCGAGCCGAACGCCGAAGCGCAGATTGCGATGATGCGGGCGGCCATGGAGCGCGCGCAACGCGAGCCGGGCGACATCGCCTATGTCGAGGCACACGGTACCGGCACGCCCGTTGGCGATCCCATCGAGGCGCGCGCAATCGGCACGGTTCTGGGCCGCAAACGCGCGGCGGCCCTGCCGATCGGTTCGGTGAAAACCAACATCGGCCACCTCGAGCCCGCCGCGGGCATCGCGGGACTGATCAAGGCAGCCCTTGTGCTGCATCACGGCATCATCCCGCCGAGCCTCGGCTTCGAGCGGTCCAATCCGAGTATTGGCCTTGATGAGCTGGGCCTCACTGTTGCGCGCCAGGTCGCTCCGCTGGCGGAGGGACGCGAAGGTTCAAGCGTGCTGGTCAACTCGTTCGGGTTCGGCGGCACCAATGCGTGCGCGGTGTTGCGCAGCGTTGCGCGATCCCAGAAGCCACGGTCGGTAGCCGCCAAGAGCGAAGCAGACGAAACGCGCGCGTTCCCAGTGCCGTTGTCGGGACCGACGCCCCGCCACCTCGAAGCGTTCGCCGCGCGCCTGGTTCGCGAGATCGACGACGGCGCGTTCGCGGGCCATTCGCTCGCACACATCGCGGCTGCACTCGCGGGGCAGCGCGATCATCACGAACATCGCGCGGTCATCATCGCGTCTACCGTGCCGGAACTGCGCGAACGCCTCGCCTGCCTCGCCGATGACCGCGAGTGGCCACAACCAGAACGCCACGCTCCACCGAAGATCATCCGCGGCAAGGCCCGCGTCGCGCCCAAGCTCGTGCTGACGATGACCGGCCAGGGCGGCCAATGGTGGGCGATGGGCCGCGAGCTGATGCAGCGCGAACCCGTATTCCGCGCAACATTCGAGGCCTTCGACCGCGTATTCCGCCCCGCCGCCGGCTGGTCCGTGATCGCCGAACTACTGGCCGACGAAGCCGCGAGCCGCATCGACGACGCCGCCATCACCCCCGCCGTCATGTTCGCGTTCCAAGCCGGCCTCGCCGAGGTCTGGCGCGCGTGTGGCGTTGTCCCCGACATCGTGCTCGGCCACAGCTTCGGCGAGGTAACGGCCGCCTATCTCGCCGGTGGCATCGGCATGGCCGACGTCGCCCGTCTCGTCACCCATCGCGGCTTGATCCGTGGTCACGTCGAGCGCACCGGCACGATGGCCGCGATCGGGCTCGGCGCAGAGGCGATCGCACCGCTGCTCCCCGCCGATGGCAGAATCGAGATCGGAGGCTACAATTCGCCCGGCATGGTGACGCTGACGGGCGAGGAAGCCGCCATCGACGCACTGATCACGCGCCTCAATGCCGATGACCCCACGATCCTCACCCGCAAGCTGGCGCTGGACTTCGCCTATCATTCGAGCTGGTTCGCGCCGGTCGAGCACATCTTCAAGGCCGATGTCGGCACGCTGTCGAGGAGTGCACCGAACCTACCCGTTATCTCCACCGTCACCGGCGAGCTGAACCAGGATTTCAGTACCGATTACTGGTGGCGCAACCTGCGCCAACCCGTGCTCTATCAGAAAGGCATCGAGACGGCGCTGGACCTCGGCGGCGAGGTGTTCCTCGAACTCGGCCCGCACCGCACACTGTCGAGCATGACAGCGGCGTGCGCGGCAGCAAAAGGCCGCGATGTCGCGACGGTCTCGACGCTCGACCGGCGCTGGAGCGATCTCGTATCGCTCGCGGTTGCGACGGGCCAACTCTATGTATCGGGCGTCGCCATCGATTGGTCGGCAGTGCACGGTGGCACGGGCCGCGATGTCGCCTTGCCCTCGCAGCCATGGCTCTTGCGCGATTTGTGGAGCGAGCCGGAAGAAGCCGGTCGCCATTTGCGTCCAGCCGTTGCCCATCCATTGCTTGGCCGCTCCGAACCTGGCCCCACGCAAGGCTGGCTGTCCAACATCAGCCTCGAGACTCATGCCTGGCTTGGCGATCACCGCCTCGACGGCGAATGCGTGATGCCTGCAGCGGCGTACATCGAAATGCTCGTGGTTGCAGCCCGCGCGGTGCTCGGTGTCGACGCCATCGAGCTGGTCGACGTTGCATTTCCCGTCGCGCTCTACATCGGCGCGGACGACGAGATCGTGCTGGCGACGCGATACGAACCCACGCGCCGACTCCTGTCCATTCATTCGCGGTTGCGCGGCAGCATGGACTGGCAGTTGCACGCCGAGGCCAAGGTCTTCGCCTTCGAGGGCGATGTCGCAGAACCAGCAGTTGAGGCCAGCGGACAGTCCGTCTTGCTCGACGCCGCCACGTTCTATCGCAACGCCAATGTCGCAGGCTACGGTTGGGGCCGCCACTTCCAGGGGCTTACGAAGATCCAGCAAGACAAGGATGCCGTCAGAGGCGAGATCGCTGTTCCGCCCTTGCAATCAATCAGTCCCTTCGCCTTCGATCCGCGCGCTCTCGATTCAGCGCTGCAGTTGATGCTCGCAACCACCGCGTCCGGCGAAATCGCAAACGTTGTCCCAGCAGGTATCGATCGCGTTGTTGCGTTAGGAACGCTCGAACCAGAAGCGACCGCGCACGCCGCGACAAGCATCGATGCCGTGAACGGCGATCTGCTTGCATCGGTGTCGGTTTCACGGCCCGGTGAAGCACCAACCCTACGCATCGAAGGCTTACGAGCGAAGCGGCGCGTGCGTGCGACCGCGATGGAAAGCCCCCAGGCATTCGCGCCGCGGTTCCTTGTCGAGACATTCGAGCCGCTGCACCTCGCATTCGACGCCCCAGCGTACCAGGGCGAATTCCTCGTGCTGGTGGGTGCCGATTGCGCATCGGCAACGCAACTGGCGGCCGTTTTGCGGAAGCGCGGTCTCACAGTCGAACCAAGAACCGTACATGTGCATGAGGCAGGCGAACGCCGCGCTTATCTCGACGCAATTCGCGCGGCACTCGAAGATCACACGCTGGCCGGCATTATCTACGCAATGCCGCTGACAACTTCGCAGGCAGGCGCCGCCGACATCGCCACCACGGCGCAGACGCACGCATTGAACGCGATCGCATTCGGCCGGGCCATCGCAGAGCTGGCATCGACCAGGACGCCTCCACCAATCTTAGTGCTGACGCATGGGGCCCGCACGCTCGATGACGGCGAAGGCATGTCGGATGCGGGGCTGGCGCAGTCGCCGGTCCTGGCCATTGCGCGCACCATCGCGATGGAAGTTCCCCAGGCCGATATCCGGCTGATAGACGTCGACGCGGCTTCTCTCAGCCAATGCGACGCATGGCTGGCGCTGCTGACCCGTGAAACGCGCGAAACCGAAATCGTACTCCGTGACGGCAAGGCTTTCGTGCCGCGTCTTCGTGCGCAAGACCCAGAGCAGATGAAGCGACGGCGCACTCTCGCGGAGAAACTCGGCCGGGACATCAACTTCGCCTTGCGCCGTGACGGCGCGATCGGCGCGGAAGGTCTCGTGTGGCGCGAGACCGCAATGCCGCCCATCGGGGATAGCGACGTTCGCGTCGAGGTTGCAGCCGCCGGTCTCAATTTCCGCGACGTGATGGCCGTGGCGGGTCTCCTGCCGGAGCAGGCCGAGCCGACGCCCGCTATCGACGCGCTCGGGCTCGAACTGTCCGGCGTGGTCGTCGCTTGTGGCGCGAACGTGCGCGACCTCACGATCGGTGATCGCGTCTTCGGCATGGGACGCAGCGCTCTCCAGCGATATGTGACGTGGCCACGCGCAGCACTTCATCGCGTGCCAACGGGCGTGTCGCTCGACGATGCCGCGGCCATGCCCTCGGCCTATCTCACCGCGCACTACGCGCTCAACGTTATCGGCCGGCTCGCCCCGGGCGAAACCGTGCTGATCCACAGCGCGGCCGGCGGCGTCGGGCTCGCGGCAATCGCGCTGGCCAACAGCGTCGGCGCACGGATCATCGCGACGGCGGGAACGCTGGAAAAACGCGCCCACCTTACCAGCTTTGGCGTTTCGCACGTATTCGACTCCCGCAGCCTGGGCTTCGCCGATGACGTGCTTCGAGCAACGAGCGGGCGTGGCGCCGATGTCGTGCTCAATTCGCTTGGCGGCCCGTTCATCGACAAGAGCCTCTCCTGCCTCGCGCCGTATGGCCGGTTCCTGGAACTCGGCAAACGCGACGTGTACGGCGACAGCGCGCTTGGTCTGAAAAGTTTGCGCGCGAACATCTCCTTTCACGTCATCGATCTTGCGGCGCTGATCGCGGATCGCCCGCAGCAAGCCGCACGCATGATGGATGAAGTTCTGGCGATGCTCGCGGCCAACACGATCGCGCCGTTGCCGGTCAGCACGTTCGCCGCCTCGGCCATCCGAGATGCCTTCACCCATTTCGCCAGCGCGCGCCATATCGGCAAAGTCGTCGTAAACCTCGATGATACCGGCGTCGAGGTCGAGCGCGCGGTTGCAAAGGGCGCTCCGCTCGATCGGAACGGAACCTATCTGGTCACGGGCGGAATACACGGCTTCGGGCGCGCCATCGGGCAATGGCTCGCCGCGCAAGGTGCCGGCCGCGTCGTACTTGCCTCGCGTGGCGCGACACGTGAGGCCGATGCCGATGCGTCCATCGAAACGCTGCACCTCGACGTAACCGACAGCGCTGCCGTCGAGCGCACTGTCGCCGTGCTAGCCAACGCGCCCAAACCGTTGCGTGGCATCGTCCATGCTGCCGTGGTCTACGATGACGCGATGCTGGACCACATGACGCCCGCGCGGGCCCGCCGCGTCATGGCCCCCAAAATCGACGGCGCGATCAATCTTACTCGCGCGGTCGAACACACCGGCACGAAACTCGATTTCTTCGTCTCATGCTCCTCCCTTGCCCAGGTCACCGGCTGGCCGGGGCAGGCCAATTACGCGGCCGCCAATGGCTTCCTCGAGGCGTTCGCCCACTGGCAACGCGGCCGCGGCATCCCCGGCCTGTGCATCAACTGGGGCGCACTCGGCGAAAGCGGGCACGTGGCGCGCAGCGTCGAAATGCAGGCCTATCTCGACAGTGCCGGATGGAAAACACTCGGCAACGCGACGGCGCTCCCTGCGCTCGCCAAGGCGCTGGACAGCGACAGAACTTCGATCACGTTCGCAGCGGCCGACTGGCGGCAGTTGGCAGCAACCCATCCAGCGTTGGCGCGATCGGCTCGCGTAGCTGGCCTCACGACCGCCCGCGCGGAAACGAACGATACGCAAACCGTACTTGCCGGTCTGAAAGGCGATGCCTTGCAAATGGCAGCGTTGCGCCTCGTTCACGCTCAGACGGCCAAGGTTTTGCGCACAGATCCGGCTGAACTCCTGGGCGTCCAAACGCTCGACGACGCCGGTATCGATTCCCTATCGTCGTTCGAATTGCGCAATAGGTTGGGTCAAGCGCTCGGCCAGGATGTGCCGATGGCGCGCTTCGCCAAGGCGCACCGGTTCGACGATCTGGCGGCTCTGGTTGCGACGCTCGTTAGCGGTTCACCAGCGTGATCGTATGCAAAGACATCACGCCGGTCCACGAGCGCGGCTACTTCGCGCCCTTCATCATCCCCAAGGTGAACAGATAGTCCTCGCCGTCCTTGGGCTTGTGGCACTCGAAGCACGCGCCGAGTTTCGCCGAGGCGTTGACGGCCTTGGCGGCGTTAAAAGCCTGGTATTCCCACTCGCCGTTGCGCACGTTGTCGGGATACTCCTTGCCCCAGCCGGTGCGGTTTTCCATCACGCCATAGGCGGCCAGCTCGTCCTTGACGAAGTGCCCATCTGGGCCTTTGAGCGGAGCGCCGCTCGCGTCGGTCTTGGACTTGAAGCTCTTCATCACGATCCACGTGCCACTGGGTATCGGCTTGCCAGCCTTGGCCGCATCGACAGCTTCCTTGGTCGTATAGAGCTCGCGATACAGCTTGTTATTGGGATTGCTGACGACGCCGTATTTGACGGCCTTTTCGTAGTCGGCGGGGAACTTGACCAGGTCGCCCCCGGCCTTGACCTGGACGACCAGCGTTCCAACCAAGAGCACGCTGGCGAACACCCCGGCGGTTGTCGCAACGACGGATTTCATCGGTTTCCTCTCCCGTTCTCAAGCAAAATCGCACACATGAATGCACAACCCCCGATCGGTGCGCCGGGAGTTGCAAGAGCATATACGGGCGGCAAGCCCGCCGGTTTCAAATATCCTTGAACAGCCGGTTGCCGGCTATCGCCCGGCCAAGCTATGACGGTATCATGACCACCTCATCCTCCCGCACCGGCTTCTACTCCGGCTCGTTCGACCCCGTGACGTCAGGCCATGCCGACGTGATCGCGCGCGCGCTGCAGCTCGTCGACAAGCTCGTGATCGGCATCGGCGTGCATCCCGGCAAGGCGCCCCTGTTCACGGTCGATGAGCGCATCGACATGCTGAAACGCGAAACCGCGCCACTGCTTGGCAAGGGCAGCACGGTGGAGGTCGTGACATTCGCGGGGCTCACGGTCGACGCAGCACGCGATGCCGGCGCGGTCGTCATCTTCCGCGGCCTGCGCGACGCGACCGACTTCGACTACGAGATGCAGATGTGCGGTATGAACGGCGCGATGGCGCCGTCGATCGGCACCGTGTTCCTGCCCGCGAGTCCCGGTGTGCGCCACATCACTGCGACCCTTGTACGCCAGATCGCGCAGATGGGCGGCGACGTATCGAAATTCGTATCGGCGGATGTCGCAGGGCGGCTAAAGGCGAAAGCCAAGAGATAGGCCGGCACGCGCGGGCGCGGGCACCAGGGAGTCGAACATGGCCAGCGCCGCTTCTAATAAAAGTCTGCTTAGGAAAGATCGCAGAATAACGGCTACGAGTTCCCCGGTCTGCGTGGGCTGATTGTATAGTTCCATTCGGGATGGAAGTCATCGCCGACAAGCTTGACCGCCGCCAACTCGGCTTTGCTGACCTTGATGCCTTTCTCATAGGTTCGCGTGTCGAC
>CAMDPA010000135.1 GCA_945903565.1 Devosia equisanguinis
ACGGCCCGCACCCTGAGATCTTTCGAGTATCCCTTCGCCATCGCGATCCCCGCCGTTGCTGCCGGTGGAATCCGAATCTGATTTGCGCGTCCGAGGGAATCCCCTGTAACTGTTTTGATTCACATCAAGTGGAAAGCGCTCTAGCGAGCGATCACAGCAAGCGGCGCACCTCTACCAGCCGATCGCGCGCGGAAGCCACGTCGCCAGACCAGGATTGAGGTACAGGATGACGAGCGTGATGAGCTGCAGCCCGATGAATGGCACCACCCCCTTGTAGATCGCGCTGGTAGGCACCTCGGGTGGCGCCACGCTCCGAAGGTAGAACAGCGCCCACCCGAACGGCGGTGTCAGGAACGAGGTCTGCAGGTTGACCGCAATCAGCGAAGCAACCCAAACGAGATCGACGTTCAACTTGAGCAGCAGCGGCAGGAACAACGGCACGACGATGTAGCTGATCTCGATCCATTCGATGAAGAAGCCGAGCACGAAAATCAGCACCAGCATGAAGATCAGCACGCCATCGACACCACCCGGCACGACGTTGAACAGATCTTCCACCAGTTGCTCGCCGCGCAGTCCGCGGAATGCCAGCGCGAACACCTGCGCGCAGATCAGAATGAACATCATTCCAGCCGTGATGCGCGTGGTCGACAGCGTGGTTTCGCGCAACACAGACCAGCTGAACCGGCCAGCAAGGGCGACGACCAGGATCGATCCCAGCGCCCCCATCGAGGCCGCCTCCGTTGGCGCCGCGATGCCGCCGACGATCGAGCCCAGCACGGCGAGCACCAGACACATCGGCGGCAACCCAATTCGGACTGCCTTTCGAAACAACTCGCCGCGCGAGACCGTTTCCCGCTCCGCCAACGTCACCGTCGGCACCCATTCGGGTCGCACCATCCCCAGCACCAGCAGGTAGATACAGAAGATCGCCGCCAACACCAGACCCGGAAACAACGCCGCCGCAAACAGCGTGCCCACCGACTGACCGAGAATATCGGCCAGCAGGATCAGGATCGTGCTGGGCGGAATGATCTGCCCAAGCGTGCCCGATGCGCAGATCGTACCGCACGCCGTCGGCAGGTGATATCCGCGCCGGATCAGGGCCGGCAGCGTGATGAGCCCCAGTGTGACGATGGTCGCCCCGACGATGCCGGTCGTCGCGCCCATCAGCACACCGACCAGGATGATGCCGACGCCCATGCCTCCCCGGACACTGCCGGCGAGATGGCCGATCACGTCCATCAAGTCGTCGGCAATGCGCGATTTTTCGAGCATCACCCCCATGAACACGAACAGTGGAATGGCGATCAGGGTGTAGTTCGCGATCACCCCGTAAATGCGCGCGGGCAAGAGATCGAACAGCCCTGCCCCAAACCCGAGATAGCCGAAGAACAAACCGCTCACGGCCAGCGTCAGTGCGACCGGTACACCGATCGCAAGCAACGCGAAGAACGAGACGATGCAGAGGATCGCTAGGATTTCGGTTCCGGGCATATCAGACCGTGTGGCTCGCCGATTTGACTGAAATGGAGGGGTCGATGACCGGGACGAGCGCACGCAGCATGGCGGCCAAACTCTGGATCAACAGCAGGAAGAAACCCGCCGGGAGCATCGCCTTCAGCACCCAGCGATGCGTCAGGCCGCCGGGGTCAGGCGACTTCTCGCCGATGTTGTAGGACTGCATGACGTAGGGGATCGAAAGCTTGAGCAGCAACAGCACGACCGCGACCACCAAGATCGCCGACACGAGGTCGATGATCCGCTTCACGCGCGTCGGAAACCGCCCGTACAGGATATCGACCTGCACATGGCCATCCTTCAGGATCGCGTAGGACAGTCCGAGCATGCAGATCGGCGCCATCAGGTGCCATTCCAGCTCCTGCATGGCGACCGAGCCGGTACGGAACAGATAACGCATCAGCACGTTGGCGCTCATCACGAGCACCAGCGCCAGCGCAAACCAGCCGGTGACGCGACCGATTCTGTCGATCGCGTCGTCGAGCACGTCCGCGACTCGCAGCAGCGTCTTCGTCACTCG
Source organism: Devosia equisanguinis (assembly GCA_945903565.1). GTDB lineage: Bacteria > Pseudomonadota > Alphaproteobacteria > Rhizobiales > Hyphomicrobiaceae > CAMDPA01. The sequence goes on from CAMDPA010000135.1 coordinate 2,042, forward strand.
CCCCCCAAACTATTCACGACCTGAATAGATCCCCACGTGTGCGCCCCCGCGCATGCTGAACACCACCGCCTGCAAACCGGCCCGACAGCGTCAGATCTTGCCCCGGATTTCGTTGTAGTACACGCCTTCCGAGATGCCCGCCCACTTGTCGACCTTGCTCTTGAACCCGATGAAGCTGTCGTGGACTTTTTTGACGAGCGGATCCTTGGCGGCCGCATCGTTCAAGGTCTGCACCGTGACTTCCTGAAGTTTGGCCAGGATCGCCAGCGGCAATGGCGACGTCTTCACGCCATGGTTCTTGACGAGATCCTCGAGCGCCTCGGCGTTCGCCGCCTCGCACCAGCTGTGGCTCAACGTGTTGCAGGCAGCGGCGGCGGCTTTGACGATCTCCTGCAGATCGCCGGGCAAGCTCGCCCACGCCTTCTTGTTGATCGCCAACTCCGTCACCGTCGACGTCTCGTGCCAGCCCGTCGTGTGGTAGAACTTGGCCGCCTTGTGCAAACCGAGCCGGCGATCCTGGAACGGACCCACGAACTCCGCCGCATCGATCACACCGCGCTCGAGGGCGGGAAAGATCTCACCCGCCGGCAGCAGCTTCACGTCCACGCCCAGCGCGGCATAGACTTTGCCGGCAAGACCGGGAATACGCATCTTGAGGTTCTTGAAGTCCTCGATCTTCTCGATCGGCTTACGGAACCAGCCGGTCATTTGCACGCCCGTATTCCCGATCGGAAACGGCTGGATGTCGAACGGTGCGTAGACCTCTTCCCACAGCTTTTGCCCGCCGCCGTGATACAGCCAGGCGTTCATGCCCAGTGCGTTCATGCCGAACGGAACGGCCGTGAAATACTGCGCCGCGAATGTCTTGCCGGACCAGAAATAGCTGTTGGCGCAGTTCATCTCGACCGTGCCCTTCGACACGGCATCGAAGCCTTCCAGCGCCGGGATCAACTCGCCCGCCGCAAAATGCTGGATCTTGAGCCGCCCCCCCGACATGGTGTCGACCATCTTGATGAAGTCCGTCGGACTACCCGGACCTTGCACGTAGAACGGCGAGCCGGGCCCGTAGGCGTTGGTCATTTTCCAGCTGAAGGTCTTGGCTTGAGCCGTCACGATATTGGGAGCGGCGACAGTACCGGCGACGGCGGTTGTGGCGACTGCACCGGACTTCAGGAACTTACGGCGGTTCATTGTACCCCTCCACATCTGGATTGGACTGCAGAGCTAATTGACCACCACGCTACGCAAACCAAATGCCAAACGATACCGAAATCATAAAGCAGGCCGTTCCTCGAAGAATAACAAGGCGCTGCAAAATACCCCGCGAATCCCTACCTTGGTTCGCCGCCAACATTCGCCTGCAAATCGAGCAAGAAAATCGGGCATGCTCGTCAACTAGGCAACCCGTTCCAGCAATCAATCCGGCACGATCCCCGCGTCCTGAATCACCTTGCCCCAGCGCGCGACTTCGACTGGGATCAGCTTGGCGAGATACTCCGGCGAGCGCTGCTCGGGCGGCACGATGTCGAGGCCGACCGCCTCCATTTTCATTTGCATGTCCGGCCGCGCCAGCATCGTATCGAGCGCCTTGTTGAGCTTCATCACGATCGCGCGCGGCGTACCCTTCGGAAAAAAGAACCCGTTCCAAACCGTGGCCTCGACACCGGCGAGACCGCCCTCCGACGTCGTCTCCAGCGCCGGAATGATCGCCAACCGCTTCGGCGCCATCACCGCCAGCCCCTTTACGCTGCCGCCCTTTGCCCGCGCCGCGCCGGTCTGAATCGTGTCGCACATGTAGTCGATGCGACCCGCGATCAGCTCCGTCATGACCGGGCCGGCGCCCTTGAACGGCACATGCTCGATCTTGACGCCCATCACCGTGTTGAGCAGCGCGCACGGCAGATGCGTGCCCGAGCCGACGCCGGCCGAGCCGTAATGCATCTTCGCCTGGTTGGCCTTCGCATAGGCCACGAACTCCTTGAAGTTCGCGACCGGCAGATCCTTGCGCCCGATCACGATGCGCGGCGACTCCGTGACGAGCCCCACCGGCTCGAAATCCGTGGCCGAGTCGAACGGCTTCTTCTTGTACATCGACTGGCTGTAGGCGTGCGTGCCGGAGTTGCCGATCAGGAACATATAGCCGTCGGGCTTGGCATGCGCGACCTTGGCGCTGCCGACCGTACCGGATGCGCCGCCGACGTTCTCCACGATCACCGTCTGCCCGAGGATCTCGCCCAGCGCCTGCGCCTGGATGCGCGCGCTCGCATCGATGCCGCCACCCGGCGCGAACGGCACGACGAGCGAGACGGTGCGCGTCGGCCACTCCTGGGCTTGTGCCGAAGACACGATAGTCCCAAGCGACAGAACCGCCGCAATTCCAATCAACCTGCGCATGTTTCACCCAGATGAAGTTCCGATCAGGACATGGCCTGTCCCGCAGCTGACGCGATAGTGCTCGATGCTGCAATCGAATTGCAAGCCGGGCAAGCTACTGCAATCGGAAATTGGCGCGCTCACCCCAACCGGCGCGCCACCTGCGGCATCGCCGCACAAAACCCACGCAGCAGGTCCATGAAGTTGCGATAGCCCAGGCGCGCGTGGACTTCCGCTTCCGTCAGCCGCACTTGCTCCGCGAGAAACGGCACATCCTTCCGAAACTTCCCAAACAGCGCGATCATGTGCGCGGCCCCCGGCAGCCGCTGCCCGTCCGGCGAGGTATGCAGATGATCGCGCACGATCCGGATCACCTTGTGCGGATCGTCGCGATGTGCCGCCGGATCATTGCCGGCCAGATCCGATAGATAGCGCGGCAACGCATGATCTTCCGCCACCAGGATGCACGCCCGTTTCGTTCGCTGCCGCCCCCGGCCGAAGTATTTCGCGCCCATCATCAGCCCGAGCTCGAACGGCATGTTGAACCGCGGCAGCCCCTGCGTGTTCGTCTGCGTGCGCGACAAATCGTGGATCGTGTGATCGCTGTCCGCGATCAGCCGCTGCAGCTTGTCGAACCGGATATCGCCGCTGTCGTTCTCTTCCAGCGCGCAGCGCACGCGATAACCCGAGATCGTGATCGCAAACAACAGCGCCTCGAAGCACGGCAGATAGCTGTCGTCGAACGGGCAGTTGATGAACACGTCACCATTGAAGGCCCGGCCCTTGCCGCTCGTCTTCGGCACCGCCATCGGCCTATTCCAGATAGAAGGCGCACACCAGCCGGGTAATCTCGGCTGGCCGCTTTGGCCCGGTTCGCGCGGAAGCGGTTCCCGCGAAGATAAACCCTCTGAAGGCGCGGGCCGCCGCCAGTGAGGCAGCCGACCATCTCCGGCCGCGTCCACGAGCTCGATCACCTCGAACCGAGGCTTCGCGGGCCACACAGCTCGTCGGCCCGGTCTTGCGAGCTTTGGCGTTCATTCGGCAGTCCTCGCTCAGCATCAATGCGCAATCCAGGCCGCACGCCCGGATCGTTCGTCCGCATCAAAATAGTGCTGCACATTCCCACGAGGATAACTTGGCGGCCCGCCGCTAACGATCAATCCGTCTGCGGACCTCGATCGCGGTAGCGCCGCCCGAACCATGCGCAGGTCGCGAATATGGCGGCCCCACCGATGACATCGGCAACGTAGTGGCTGCCCATCGGCACCGTCCCGACGACCGTGCAAATGCAATACATCAGCGCCGGCCAGCGCATCACCGGATCGTCTCGAAAGGCATATGCGATCATCAACGCCATGCAGGTATGGAACGACGGAAAAACGATGAGCCCGGGATTGTCGAACGGCCCGTACGCCATCGGCATACCCGCGCGCAACGCGTGGAAGAGATCGAGGTGATAAACGCCGGCTTCTTCGGGCAATGCCATCAGCACGTCCGCCGGCAGTCGCACGGCCGTGATCAGTCCCGCCGCCGGCATCAGCGCTGCAACGGCCACGACAATCGTAATGGTCGACGCAAACAGGAAATTCAGCTCGCGCACGCGATCGTAGCGCTTGAGGATCACCAGCGAGATGCACGTCAAGGGTATGACGAGGATCGTCAACCCGTAGCAGCCCGCGATGAATTGCATCACATGGGGCGACCAAACGAACCACGCAAACAGCGCCGGGTGGTTGAATCCCAGCAACTCATCGAACCAGAGAAAAGACGAATCCCACAACGCCCCGCCCTGCGCTGCGCCCAGAGCGGATGGAAACGATACTGCCGCGAACCCACCGAACACCACCGCCAGCGTGCCTGCCACCGCGGCCAGACCCTGCGTGCGCGAGAACGTGCTCGCCACGAGCGTCACCAACGAGAACGCGGCGAAGATCCCCGCCGCCCACAGCACATCCCCAGGCTTTGCCGACAGAACCGAGAATTGGAGCCAGATCAGCGTGACCAGCGTATTCACGATCGGCAGCACAAGACCCGCGACGGGCACGCCGCAAGCATGCAGTTGTGCCGTCAGCCTCGTTGCCACATCGGACGCAGCCCCAAGCCGCTCGCTGCCCGGTTTACGCGCCGCCTCGATTAGAAATGCCAAGCGGTCCTTGAACACCGCTTCTTTCGGCAAGGTATCGATCCGTTGCAATTGCCACCCCATCGCCACGCGCCCGGCGAAAAATAGCATTGCCGGATTAAGCACCGCTTACGGCAAACGGAGGCACCGGCTAATGAAAGGCCCGCGCAACGCCCCCGCCATCGACGCCATCGCAAGTGCTGGCCCGCTCCACGGCGGCCGCCAGCGCCATTCGCGCCGACCACACGAACGTGGTGGCCAGAGCAGCGAACCCGAGTTGCAGACCCGTCGCATCGACCGGTGTCCCCATGAACAGCGGCGTCAAGGCGAGTATCAGCAGCAGGACCTTCTCGCGTGTGTCGGCGCCCTGCTCGACGAGCCGTTGCGCGATGATGGCGAGCGGCACCGCCATGATGGCCATCTCGTAATCGAACGTATACGGCGACAGCAGCATCGTGCCGCTGACGAGCACCGCCCCGGCAAGCAGCGTTGGCCCACAGCGCCACCAGACATAGACCGTGGCTGCCACGGCAGAGCACGCAACGATGGTCTGGGCAGCGTATGCCGTAGCCTCGCCAGCACCAAGCTTGCGCAGGAACACCCACGCGCTCGGCATCTTGCCCCACGGGAGCTGCCCCGATTCCATCACCTGCCGCACGACCGGCAAATTCTGCAGGAAAGCACTCCAGAGTTCCAAGCCGAACACCAGTGTCGCCGCACCTGCAAACACCGCAGTGGTACCAGCGGCCGCCGCCATCACCCGCCATCGGCCGGTAATCGCCAGCACCAGCGGAAACAGCAAACCAAACTGCGGTTTGTATGCGAGCAGACCGATGCATACGCCCGCCACCACGGGTCGCCGGTCGATCATCACGATCGCGCACGTCATCAGCGCCGCTGAGATCAGCGAATTCTGCCCATGCAGCACGCAGATGAATGTACCCGGCAGCGCCAGCAGCAAAACGCCAGCCTCGCGCCACGGCACCAGCGGTCTCAGCGCAACGAGAAACGCGGCCACCCCGGCTGCCACGAAAACAAAATAGGAGAGCGCGTACGGCATCGCCGCCAAGCCCGCGGCAACCAGCTGGAACGTCGGCGGATAGTTCCACAGGAATACGGCGTCAGACCCCGGCACCGCTTGCCGCTGCATGGCGAAGATCGTCTCTCGGTCGAACGCACCAGCGGCATTGCCGTCGAGCGACAACCGCCCGGCGCTCCAGAACGTGATGAAATCAGCGCCCAGCGGCTTCCCTGATGGGTCGAGCAGGCCCGCCGATATTGTCCACGAACCCACCAACGCCGCCATGAAAGCAAACGCGATCAACCTGGAATATGTCAGCAGCCGCTGCCCATCATAGATGGCCGAAAGATCGCGCATCGCCCCAGTACCCGCCCGACACTATCACTGTGCAACTCGTTCCACTCAACCTAACCACACCCGCATGGACACCCGGTTAATTGCACCGGAACGGCCAACCGCTAAGCAAAACGTAACCGTATCCCCGCATGAATAACGCTCAGGTGGTGGCTCCGCGGTGTTGAGCGGACCCGCGGCCACCGCGTTGCGAGGTTGCGTTATGGCCATGCTATCAGCCGGGATCCGCGATCGGGCGTCACAGCACGCTCCCGCCGCGCATCCCGCGAAGCTGCCGCTCATCGTCGACATGGACGGCTTCCTCGTCCGCGCCGATTTGAGCGCGGAAGCGCTCGTCGGCGAACTCGAAAACACCGTCTCGCGCATGAGCAATGCGATCCGCGGCGACCGCACCGGCATCAAGCCCGAGAAGATCGCCGAGTACGCACGCAAGGGCGTGGACGTCTCCGCCCTGCCCCTGCAACACGACCTCGTCGACTACATCTCCGCCTGCGCCGAGACCGGCCGCGAAGTCCACCTCGTCACGTCGGCCGCCCAGGAAATCGCCGACGCCGTCGCGACGCGCCTCGGCATCTTCACATCCGCCACCGGCGCCACGCCAGCGAGAACGATGACGAATGCCGACAAGCTGGCGTTCGCAAAATTGCGCTTCCCCGCCGGCTTCGCCTACGCCGGCCGCGCCCCGCAATTGTTTGCCGAAGCCACCACGATCATCATAGCCAAGGGTGACGCCGCAGGCACCCGCAAGGCTCACGAGCGCGGCGCCACCATCGAGGCCGAGATCGCCGCTCCCTCGGCCACGCTGAAAACGTGGATCAAGGCGCTGCGCTGCCATCAATGGTCGAAGAACGCTCTCGTGTTCATGCCGCTGATGCTGGGCCACGCCTATGGCAACCTCGCCGCCATACTGACCTGCATCGCCGGCTTCTTGTTGCTGAGCGTGCTCGCGTCCGCCACCTATCTCGTCAACGACATCCTCGATCTCGACGCCGACCGCCGTCACCCCACCAAGCGCAACCGCCCGCTGGCACGTGGCGACATCCCTGTTGGTACCGCGATGGCCGTTGCGATCGTGGCGATCGCCGGTAGCCTCGTCGCCGCGCTCGCGTTGTCGAAGACGTTTTTCCTCTGCCTAGCGGCCTACCTGATCACGACGCTTGCCTACTCGCTTTATCTCAAGCGCCTATTGCTGATCGACGTGTTCATCCTAGCCGCCTTGTTCACCTCGCGCATCGCGATGGGCATTGCATTGGCCGGTGTCGCCGCGTCGCCATGGCTGCTCACCTTCACGATGTTCTTCTTCCTCTCGCTGTCGCTCGCCAAGCGCCACGTCGAAGTCGTCAACGCCGGCCAGCACGGCAACGGCAAAATCCCCGGCCGCGACTATCAAGCCGCCGACCTGCCGCTCACCGTCGCGCTCGGCGTCGGCTGCAACGCGGTCGCGATGCTGGTGCTGTTCCTCTATCTCACCAACGAGGCGATGCCCGCCGGCTTCTATCGCCAGCCCTATTGGCTGTGGGGCGCGGCCTTCATCGTGTTCCTGTGGTCGCTGCGCATCTGGGGCCTGAGCCATCGCGGCAAACTCGACGCCGACCCCGTCGCCTTCGCAATGCGTGACAAGACAAGCATCGCGTTGGGCATCGTCGTCGTCGCCACTTTTGCACTTGCGATCTGAGGCAGAGATGGCGGCGTTCGGCACACCGGAGCTGATGACCTCGTGGGGTCGCGTGGCGCGCCAGCGCGCCGCCCGCGCACGCCCCGCGTTCCTCGACGAGGTTGCCTCTCTCATCGGCCAGGCGCGCGACACCACCTTGCTCGGCATCGGCCTCGGCCGCTCCTATGGCGACAGCGGCCTCAACGCCGGCGGCAACGTCCTCGACATGACCGCGCTCGACCAGGTCATCGCGTTCGACCCCAAGACGGGCATCATTCGCGCCGAGGCCGGCCTAACGCTCAACGCGCTTCTCCGCATCGCCGTCCCGCGCGGCTGGTTCCTGCCCACGACGCCCGGCACCCGCTTCGTCACGCTCGGCGGCGCAGTCGCCAACGACGTCCACGGTAAGAACCACCACACCGCCGGCACCATCGGCGTCTCGATCCGCCGCATCGGCCTGCACCGCAGCGACGTGGGCGCCATCGAGCTATCCCCCGATACAAACGCCGAAGTGTTCCGCGCCACCATCGGCGGCCTCGGCCTCACCGGCTTGATCGCCTGGGTCGAGTTGCAGCTCGTTCCGATCGGCAGCGCCTATCTCGACGCCGAGACGATCCCTTTTACCGGCTACGATGCGTTCATGGCGCTCGCCCGCGCCAGCACGCCCGGCTTCGAGCACACCGTCGCCTGGATCGACTGCACCTCGAGCCGCGACGGACGCGCCACGCGCGGCCTGTTCTCGCGCGCCAACTGGCTCGACGACGGCGACCTCGCCGCCCACGACGACCGCACCCACGCAACGTTACCGCTCGAATTGCCCGCGATGGCGATCAATCCCATCTCGCTGAAGGCCTTCAACGCGCTCTACTTCGTAGCGGGCAGCCGCAAGCAAGGCCGCCAACGCACCCACTACGCCCCGTTTTTTTATCCGCTGGATGCGATCCAGAACTGGAACCGCGCCTACGGCAGTAAGGGCTTCTACCAGTACCAGTGCGTCGTCCCCTACGCCGCGGCAGACCTTGCCATTCCCGCGATGCTCGGCGAGATCGCGCGCAGTGGCCAAGGCTCCTGCCTCGCTGTCCTCAAGACGTTCGGGGCCAAGACCTCGCCCGGCATGCTCTCGTTCCCCAGGGAAGGCGTCACGCTGGCGCTCGACTTTCCCAACCGTAAAACCCGCACCATCGAGCTTTTCGACCGCCTCGATTCCGTCGTCGCCGAAGCACGCGGACGCCTTTATCCGGCGAAGGATGGCCGTATGCCGGCCACCATGTTCTGCAAAGGTTTCCCATTGCTCGACGCTTTCTCGCAGCACGTCGACCCTCGTTTTCAATCCGATTTCTGGAGAAGGATGTCCCAATGAGCACCCCCCTCGACCCCCAGCGTATCGTCGCCCTCGGCGCACTCTCCGCAATCGGCAAGGCGACTCTGCGTCTGTACGCGGAGGAAGGCGCCCGCATCGTCATCGCCGGCCGCGGCGAAGAGCGCCTGCATGCCCTGGCCGAAGACCTGCGCGCACGCGGCGCCAAGCAAGTCGTGCCGTGGCAGGTGGATCTGTCCGATTGCCCTGATTCACGCACCGAATTCGGCCGCATGGCCGCTTCGATCGGTGGCCTCGACGGCGTTCTACTGTTCTACGGCACGCTCGGCGACAACGCGAAAGCCGAGAAGGACGTCACCGAAGCCCGTCGCATCATCCAGACGAACTTCACCAGCGCCGCGGAATGGTGCCTCACCGCCGCCGACATCATCGAATCACAAGCGCACGGCTCGCTCGTCGTGATCGGCTCCGTCGCCGGCGATCGCGGCCGCCAGTCGAACTACATCTACGGCGCGGCCAAAGGCGGTCTCGCGCTTCTGATGCAGGGCCTCGCCCATCGCCTCGCCGAGTGCGGCGGCCGCGCCGTGATCGTCAAGCCGGGCTTCGTCGACACGCCGATGACCGCAAGCATTACCAAGGGCGGCCCTCTGTGGGCCAAGCCCGAAGCCGTCGCCCGCATCATCAAGCGCGCCGCCACCAAGAGCGGCCCGGTGGTCTACGCGCCCGGCTTCTGGCGCTGGATCATGCTCGCCATCCGCGCGGTTCCCGCACCGGTGTTCCACAAGACCAAACTCTGAAAGAAGGGTGAGTGGTGAGTGGTCAGTCGTGAGTGGTGTTTTCCACTCAGTACTCACCACTCACCACTCACCCATGCCCACCGCTACCACCCTCCCCCCCCCTCGTCCGCTTCCTGCTGCTGGGCGGCGTCGCGGCTGGCGTAAACCTCGTCGCACGTGCGGTGCTCCAGCCAATGATGGGCTTCGAAGCCGCCGTCGCCGTCGCCTACCTGTGCTGTCAACGCCGGAGTGATTGTGCAGCGGCTTTCCGGAGAGAAAGTGCAGCACGGATGCAAGCAAAAAGGCCCCCGATATCGGGGGCCTTTTTGCTTGTCGCGTTTTATTCCTGAGTAGAGCCATCGTGTGGTGGCTCGGCCTTGGGGCGGCGTGACCGGCGCTTGGAATGAGCGAGCCTGAAGCTGTCGC
>CAMDPA010000136.1 GCA_945903565.1 Devosia equisanguinis
CGAGTTTGCACCCGACGGCTTCCCATCTTTGCCGAATGGCTTGTCTGTCGATCATGCAACGGCGTACGACTGTTCGCCGGGACAAGGAATCCCGCGCTGCCGAGTCACACGGTCGCACGCACACAGATCACGATTCAGCTATTTTGCGACCCGTCCTTAAGCTGTTGCCATTGGGAATGTAGAGGAACATCGCCTTCGGCGCGGCCGCTGGTCCCGGCGTAGGCTTAGGATCAGGCTCGACCAAGGAAGGCGGAGGCGCGCTGCTCCCGCCGCCTCCACCGCAGGCGGCCAACACGACGGTCACACCAGTGAGAACGCCCAATCGAACGCAATGCGGCGGCATATCCCGGATCGTTACCATGGTCCAACCCCTGCAAATTTCCTGAAGACAAACGCCGATAAAGCGATTCGCGGGCTGGAGTAACGGGAGCCAGGGAAAGTTTGTGCGGAAGATCAGTGGACGGCATGGCGTATTCTGGGAGGTCGTGCCCTGGCCGCAACGCCAGAAAGTCCGGCAAGCCTCAGGCTTCGCAATTCCGGTCTGCCATCGGCAGGTTATGTTGGTTGTGAACAACTGGCGCCCGCCTCGCCCATCGCTTAAACTCCCAAGCGTTGGATCGCTTCGGCGCCGTCGCCGCACGAAATCCAAGTTGTGAGATAGGGAGAACGGGTTTCATGCTTCGTCGACGTCATTTGGGGCCTGTGGCCGCCGCCACGCTATTTTCGCTGTCGGGCATCGCCTCGGCACAGGACTATCCCACACGGCCGGTTCGGCTCGTGATCCCGTTCCCGCCCGGCGGCAGCAACGACGTCGTCGGCCGGATGGTCGCCATCAAGCTCGGCGAGAAGATGGGCAAGCAGATGGTGGTCGACAACCGCGGCGGCGCCGGCGGTGTGGTCGGCACCGAGGCGGTCGCTGGAACCCCGCCGGATGGCTACACATTGCTGGTGATCTCGCTGGCGCACGCGGTCAACCCCTGGCTCTATAAGCTCAAGTACGATCCGCAGAAGTCGTTCACGCCGGTGGCGCTGATCGGCGCTGGGCCGAACGTTCTCGCGGTGAACCCCGCCCTGCCCGTGAACAGCGTTAAGGACCTGCTGGAGTACGCGGGCAAGAACCCCGGCAAGCTCAACATGGCCCATGCCGGCATCGGCAGTTTCCAGCACCTGGGCTCCTCACTCTTCCTGCTGATGACCAAACTCGACATCGTGCAGGTGCCCTTTAAAGGTGGTGGACCCGCCATGATCGACGTGATTGCGGGGCACAGCCAGGTGACGATGGGGTCGTTGGTGCAGACCACCGGCCACATCAAGTCCGGCAAGCTGCGTGCGCTCGGCGTCGGCGGCAACAAGCGCGTTGCCATCCTGCCGGATCTGCCGACCGTCGCGGAGGCCGGCGTGCCCGGTTACGAGGCGACCAACTGGTGGGGCATCGTCGGCCCGGCCGGATTGCCCAAGGCGATCGTTGACAAGCTCCAGGCCGACATCACCGCGGTGCAGGACAACCCGGATCTGAAGTCCGCCTTCGACAAGGAGGGCGCCGACATCGTCAAGATGGGGCCGGCCGACTTCACGAAGTTCATCGGCACCGAGCTGGTGAAGTGGGAGAAGGTTGTCAAGGAAGCCAACATCAAGGCGGAGTAGGCCGGTCGCTCATCCCCTCTCCTATCGCTCGTCGGCGGGGGAGAGGGAGACGAAACGCGCCACCACCGCCCCGCCACCACCGCAAGGAACCAAGCATGAGCGCGCACTTCAAGGGCCGGCGGGAAGACCGCAGGCTGATCACCGGCCAGGGGCGGTTCACGGCGGACTGGGATCTGCCCGGCCAAACGCGGGCCGCGTTCCTGCGGTCGGATCGCGCACATGCCGACATCGTATCGATCGATACCGTCGCGGCCGCTGCCCTGCCCGGCGTTATCCGCGTACTGACCGGCGCCGACATTGCCGCCGCGGCAATGAAGTCACCGCTCGCGATGAACATCGGCCCGGGCTCGGACGGCGTGCTGTTGCGCGCCACGGAACGCCCCGCACTTGCAATCGGCCGCGTTCGCTTCGCCGGCGAACCCGTCGCGATGGTGGTCGCCGAAACCGAAGCCGCCGCCCTCGAAGCCGTCGAACTCATCGCGGTCGAATACGACGAGCTGCCACTCGTCACTACGGCAGCCGACGCCAGCCAACCCAACGCGCCCCAACTGCACGAAACCGCGCCGGGCAACCTCGCGTTCGAATTCCAATGTGGCGACAAGGCCGCGACCGACGCCGCCCTCGCCGGTGCTGCGCGCGTCGTCAAGGTCACGCTCGAAGCGCAGCGCATCGCCGGCAACCCGATGGAGCCGAAAGCCTGCACCGCCGCCTACGATAAGGCGACCGACAGCTACGACGTCTACATGCAGACGCAGGGCATGGGCGACATCCAGACCGCGTTCGCTTATGTTACCGGCGTGCCCCGCGATCGGTTCCGCATTCACGCCCACGACGTCGGCGGCGGCTTCGGCATTCGCAACGAGGTCTATCCCGAAAACGCAGCCGTCGTGCTGGCGGCCAAGCTCGTCGGCCGCCCCGTCAAGTGGGTCGGTACGCGCAGCGAAACACTCGTCAGCGATCACCACGGTCGCGGCGCCGAGATGACCGGCACGCTCGGCCTCGACGCTGACGGCCGCTTCGTCGGCCTGCGCCTCGATTGGCTGATCGACATGGGCGCCTACTGCTCGAACGCCGGCCCGCTGATCAACACGGTTGCCGCCCCGCGCGCCATGGCGTCGAACATCTACAAGGTGCCCGCGATCCACGGGCATCATAAGCTGATGCTGACCAACCTGACGCCGACGTGCCCTTATCGCGGCGCCGGCCGTCCCAACGTCACGTATCTGTGGGAGCGGCTCGTCGACGAGGCCGCCCGCGTTACCGGCATCGACCGCATCGAGTTGCGCCGCCGCAACGTAATTCCGAAGGACGAGTTCCCCTACAAGACACCGACCGGCTCGGTCTACGACAGCGGCGATCCCGCCGGCCTGCTCGACGCAGCGCTCGCCGCCGCCGATTGGAAGGGCTTTGAAACCCGCCGCGCCGAAGCAAAAGCACGCGGGCGTTTGCGCGGCATCGGCTGCGCGCTGTTCATCGAGCCGTCGGGTGCGGTCGGGGCGGAGGAGATCGCGATCACCTTCCGTGCCGACGGCACATTGGCGCTGTACTCTCTAGCCGGCCCTTCCGGCCAAGGCTACGAGACCGTCTATCCCGAGATCGTCGCCAAGGTGCTCGGCATCGACGCCGGCAAGCTCGACCTGCGTTGCTCCGATCCCACGGGCCCCACGCTGACCGGCACCGGCTCGTTCGGCTCGCGCTCTCTCATCAGCCATGGCTCAGCCCTGCAGGCGGGCGCGATCGAGATCGTCGCCAAGGGCAAGGACCTCGCGGCCAAACAGCTCGAAGTCTCCGCCGCCGATCTCGACTTCGCGAACGGTCGCTACGTCGTGAAGGGCACCGACGTTTCGATCAGCCTCGCCGATCTCGCAAAAAAACTTACGCCAACGAGCGGCCCGCACCCGCTCGACACCACCACGAAGCTCGCCGTGTCAGGCGCATTCCCCAGCGGCGCGCACATCGCCGAGGTCGAGATCGATCCGGACCTGGGACGCATGGAAATCGTGCGCTACGTCGCGGTCGATGATTGCGGCATCGTCTACAATCACAAGATCGTCGAAGGCCAGATGCGCGGCGGTCTGATGCAGGGCATCGGCCAAGTCATGGGCGAGCACTGCATCTACGACCGCGACAGCGGCCAGCTTCTGACCGGCTCGTTCATGGACTACATCATGCCGCACGCCGACGCGCTGCCGCATCTGGAGCTCCACGACCGTCCCGTGCCCTCGCCGGCCAATCCCCTCGGCGCCAAAGGCGCAGGCGAAGCCGGCGCAACCGGCTCCGTCCCCACCCTCGCCAACGCCGTGTACGACGCTCTCGCGCCCGCTGGCGTCCGCGAGATCGCGATGCCCTACACCGCGCAACGCCTATGGAGCGCGATCCGCGCCGCGAAAGGTGCGGTGCGGGGGTAAGGCAGGAAACCGCGTAGGCTGGGTCAAGGTCCGCTTTCCGGACCGCGACCCAGCAATCCACGTGGTGCGTGGAATTGCTGGGTCGCGCGAAATGCTTGACCCAGCCTACGCCACCCGCTCAATCCTCGTCCCACGCCCACGGCATGCCCGCGTAGTTCTCGGCCAGCGTCTTGGCTCCGGCCGCCGAGGAGGCGACGTACTCGCGTTCGGATTGCTGCGCGCGGCGTTCGAAGGCGTTGTAGGTGTCGAACGAGTGCATCAGCGTCGTCATCCACCACGAGAAATGCTGCGCGCGCCACACGCGCTTGAGGCAGCGCTGTGAATACAAGTCGAGCCCCTCGCGCCGACCGCGTTTCAGAAAATCGGCAGCGGCCCGCGACAGGCGGCGCACGTCGGCGAAGGCGAGGTTCATACCCTTGGCGCCGGTCGGCGGCACGATGTGGGCGGCATCGCCCGCCAGGAACAGATTGCCGAACTGCATCGGCTCGCACACGAACGAGCGCATCTCCGTCACGCCTTTCTGCAGGATCGGCCCCTTCGGCAGCTTGTGATCGCTGCCGCCGTCGAGGCGCAATTCCAGCTCCTCCCAGATGCGGTCGTCGGACCATTCCGCGATGTCTTCGTCGGGGCCGCACTGCAGATAAAGCCGCGACACCGTCATCGAGCGCATCGTGAACAGCGCAAACCCGCGCGGCGTGGAGGAATAGACCAGCTCGTGGCTGACCGGCGGCGCATCCACCAGCACGCCGACCCAGCCCATCGGATAGGGATGATCGTACAGCGTGATCGCCTCGGCGGGGATGGCCGGGCGGCAGATGCCGTGGAAACCGTCGCAGCCCGCAATAATATCGCAGGTGATCTCGACCGGCTCGCCGCCGTGCGTATAGGTGATCCGCGGCGCTTTCGAGCTGAAATCGTGAATTCGCACGTCGCCAGCCTCGAACACGATCTGCCCGCCCTCGGCGATACGAGCGGCGTTGAGATCCTTCACGATCTCATGCTGGCCATAGATCATCACGTTGCGGCCGGTCAGCGCCTTGATGTCGATGCGATGACCCTGGCCGCCGAAGCGCAACTCGATGCCGTCGTGCGCCAGGCCTTCCTTGTGCATGCGCGCGCCGACACCGGCCTCGCCCAGCATGTCGATGCTGCCCTGTTCGAGCAGGCCGGCCCGAATGCGCGCCTCGCAATACGCGCGGCTGCGGTTCTCGATGACGATGCTGTCGATGCCCTCGCGTGCCAGCAATTGCGAAAGCATCAGCCCCGCCGGCCCCGCGCCGACAATACCCACCTGCGTGCGCCGCTTCTGCATCCGCGTATCTCCTGCCGACCTTGCCGGAGACTTGTAAGCAGGGTTGGCCCGCTTTGCCAACGCGGGAGGCGCCAGGCGCCGCCAATGGTGATGTGCCCGACTATTCTTCAGGCGAAAAAAGAAGGGGGTCCGGGGTCTCCCCGGGCGGGTACAGGGCGGTCGTGTCGGAGACGCGCGCTTTCAGCACGACCCTCTTCGCGTAGCGAATTGCGACCTAGATTACGGCCCAGCTCAGCGCACGACCCAGCTCTGTTCCGTGCCGCCATTGATGCCGGTAATCGTCAGGCGCAGGGCCTTTCCGGCGAGCTTGGCGGCGTCTTCCACGCCCTTCAGATCGATGCGGAACCGCTGCACCCCGGCGCGCACCTCGCCCGCCTTGACCGTCATCGGGAGATAGACGCCGTCGGGCGCCTCGACGAACAGGTCCGCACGCGCGGCGGCGGCACCGGTTGCGATATCGAAGGTGAGGGCCGCGGCCGGTCCGCCCAGAACCGCGGACGCTCCAGCCAAGCGCGGCAATGCCGATGGGCCCGGCTCTGGAGCGGCGTCGAGCACACGCGGCACGCGAGCCAGCGCTGTGGCGATCTCCGGCGGCAAAACAGCGAGCGATGGCGGCAGCGTCAGGCGCATCCGCGCCTCCGCCGGGACGCAGATCTCGCGGCAGATGCCATAATCGAGGTTGAGCACGAGCTCGACAGGTTGCGTTGGGTCGACGGCCTGGATCTCGACAGGGAATACCACGCCCGCCATATAGCCGATCGAGATGCCGGTCGCGGTTTTTAGGCGCTGCGGTGCCGGATAATGCACGCGCGCAGCCTTGAGGTTGCGCGAAGCCGACCAGTCGAAGGTCGGCGGCAGGCCACCGTCGTCGCCGGGATGGCGCCAATACGTCTTCCAGCCCTCGCTGAGACGCAACTCGACGCCGGCTAAAAGCCTGGTCCCTCCGGCGCTGCCGGGCTCGGCGCCTGCAACGAGGCGCGTGCTCGACTGGTGGCTCTTGACCCACGGCGACTGCACGCCCTGCGCGGCGGGCGAATACGTGCCTGGATCGCTCCTGACGGTGGGAACTGAAACGCCGGCTCCCTTTTGGGCGGAAGCGGGCGAATGGATTGCGCCAGCCAGAAGCCCCACGGCAATGGCGGCAGCGGCTCGATTGAAGGCAGGCAGCATGCGCAGCGCTCCAGCAGGCGGGAAAAGTCTCGTCGGCGGCCTCCTGATACTGCGGCACGCTAGAGCATTTTCCGGTTAAGTGGACACCGGTTAACCCCAGAAAATGCGACAAACAAAGGACTAGGGTCTGACCGACTGAGGTGGAACCGCGCAGCGGTGAAACCGAAGTCGTGAATCAGACTCTAATGCAAAAAGAGCGCTTTCCTCTGCTTCAAATCGAGCGGAAAGCGCTCTAACGTTGACACCGATCGTGGCTGATATGTAACGCGTGTTGCCACAACCTCAAGTCACGAATTGTCACGACTTGCTGAATACCCCACTGCGGTGGCCCCATCGCGTGGTCACGAAACCGTCACCGCGCCTCTACTTGCCCTTCACGCGCGGCCAACCTCGCGCTAGTCTTGCTGCATGAGCGAGATTGCACCAAGCAAGCGCCGCCGCGCGCCCCGCACGAGCTACCTCGATGGCCAGCTGCTGATGGCGATGCCGGCGATGTCGGACAAGCGGTTCGCGCGGTCGGTCATCTCCATGTGCCTGCACAACGCGGAAGGCGCGATGGGCCTGATCATCAACCAGCGCGCCGACAAGGTGTCGTTCGCGAAGTTGCTGGGGGAGCTCGGCATCATCGAGAAGGACGCCGAGGAAGGCGTGCCAGCCAGCGTGCTCGACACGACCGTGCAAATCGGCGGTCCGGTCGAGACGGGGCACGGCTTCGTGCTGCACTCCTCGGATTACAGCACCGGCAAAGCCACGGTGGAAATCGATCCCACCATGCGCCTGACCAACACGCTCGACATCCTGAAGGCGATGGCGCGGGGCAAAGGCCCTACCCAGGCCCTTGTGGCGCTCGGCTATGCCGGCTGGGCGCCAGGGCAGCTCGAGAGCGAGATCCAGGCCAATGGCTGGCTATCGTGCGCGGCCGATCCGGACTTGGTGTTCGATACCGACCTCGAACTCAAGTACGACCGCGCGTTGTCGAAGCTGGGCGTCGACCCCTCGCATCTGGTGAGCTACGCGGGCCGGGCATGACCGCCCCAGCAGCGCCCAGCTGCGGAAACAGTCGCCGCGGGTTCGCGTTCGCGATCATCTCCACCTCGGCGGGTGAAAACCGCGCGCGCCGCAGCGTGTCGAGCGGATCGTCGTCGGCGGGTGGGAACGAGTAGTCGGTGCCGATCACGATCTGAGAAAGGCCGACCTCCTCGGCCAGGAACCGCAGCGCGCGCGGCTCGTGCAGGATCGTGTCGTAGTAGAAGCGCCCGAGATAGTGCGACGGCGGAAACTGCGCGACATTGCCCATCGCCTTGCGGTCGGTGCGCTGGTGCATGATGTCGAAACGCCCCGCGAGATAGGGGTACGTGCCGCCGCCGTGGCACGTCAGAAGCCGCAACTTCGGGAAGCGATCGAGCACGCCGTTGAAGATCAGCGAGCCCACACATAGCGTCGTGTCGTAGGTGTATTGCGCAATCTGGGCGAGCCCGAACCGGCCCGCACGCCCGGTGCCCTGTCGCGGTGCCGCCGGATGCAGCAACACGCCCGCGTCGAGCTCCTGCACCGCGCTCCAGAACTCGTCGAGCTGTATGTCGCCGAGATTGACCTCCTCGACGTTCGTGCACAGTACCGCGCCGACCGCGCCCAGCTCGCGCATCGCAAAGCGAAGTTCCTCGGCCGCCTCGGCGGCGTGTGGCAATGGCACGGACGCGAGCAACGAGAAGCGATCGGGATGGGCCGCCGCTACCTCCGCCAACGCGACGTTGAGGCGACGATGCCACGTCGCGCCCTTGTCCTTCGGCAGGCCATATCCGAACGCATCCGCCCAGGCCGAGAGCACTTGCCGCTCGATGCGCGCCTGATCCATCGCGATCAGCCGCGCCGGCAGCGGTTCGATCAGCTTGGCCGGAAACGGCCGCAACTCGAGCCCGTGCTCGAAATGTAGCGCGCACTGGCACAGGGGCGGATGCTTGACGAACGACACGCCGAGCGCACGCGCCTCGCCCTCCAGCATGTCGAGCAACGCCGGCGGGAAGTAGTGGGCGTGCGTGTCGATGGCCATTGAGGCGGGCTCCAAGTGATACGTAAGGATTTAAGTGCCAGGGTTCAGGTTTCAGGAAAGGAAAGACGCGTCTCTGGGTCAGCAATGTCGGCCGCACGCAATCCCTCCGGAGCGAGATCGTCGACGAACGTGCCGCGTCCCCGCAGGAACCGTGCATCTTCCACTCGCTCGACCGCGCGCGGATCATCGTTTCGCATGGGGCTCCTACTTCTTGTTGCCCACCGCGACAGCGGCCCTTGCCCGCGAGATCGCTTCCGCTGGGGCCGCGTAGACGCGCTTTATCAGGGTGGCAATTTCCTCGCCCGGCATCGGCGATACCTCGAACCCCGCGCGCTCCAGATCGGCGATGAACTCCGCATCCTTCATCGTCGCCATGAAGGCGGCGCGCAGCACAGCCACGCGATCGGCCGGAACGCCCGGCGGCGCCAGCACCGGATAAGCCATGCTCTGCCGCGACAGCACGAGCTCGAGTGCCTGCCGGTCGATCGGATCGGTCGCGAGATTGAGCGCCAACGGCACATTCTTGAGCAGTGTCGGATGCGGTTCGAGCGCCATCTGAACCAGCAGATTGACCACGCCACCTGTGAGCCACGCGGGCCGTGCCGTGCGCACGGTGCCGAGCGACATTCCCGCGTTACCGTGCACCTCGCCGCGTTCGAGCGCGAGCAGCGCTTCCGCATTGCCGGGATAGCCCGTGATCGGCTTGAGCTTGGTGCCTATGGTGGCATTGAGAATCGCCGGCAGAACCACGGTGTCGGCGCCGGCTCCGGTCGCGCCGACCGTCATCTCGTTGCGGCGGATGTTTTCCACCGTCTTGAACGGCGTCGCGCCGCCCGAGATCACGAGGCTCGTTTCCTTGGAGGCGCTGCCGATCCAGTTGAACTTTTCGGCCTCGAACTTCGCATCGCCCTCGAGCAGCGGGTACATCGCATTGCCGCGCGAGAACATACCGATCACCGAGCCGTCGCGGGACGCGATACTGTAGAGGTGATTTGCGGACACCAAGCTGCCCGCGCCCGGCATGTTGCGCACGATCACGTTGGGCTTGCCGGGAATGTGTTTTCCGATATGCCGCGCAACGATCCGGCCGTTCGAATCATAGGCCGCCCCGACCGTGTAGCCGATCACGAACTCGAGGTTCTTGCCGGCGTAGAACTCTGCCGGCGAGCCTTGCGCGGCCGCGCCTTCAACAGCCAACACGCCAAACAGCGCAACGGCGCTCGCGGCAACGTTACGAAATAAGCGGCGAAGCGTCGCCTCACGCAGGGTCTTGGAAGTCATGATGCCTGTCCTCCCATTGTCGTGCGGCCGCATGGCCCGCACCGTCACGTCCGACGCGCGAACGCGATGTAATCTTCATCGAGCACCATACCCCAGCCGGGCCGGTCCATCATGCGATAGTGTCCATCGACGAACGGCCGCTTCGGTTGGTTGGCGATCATGCGATAGAAAAATGGATCGCGCCACGGCAGCATCACTTCCGCATAGCCGCCATTGACCGCGCCGGCGACGAGCGCCAATCCGATATGCGGCTCGATGTGCTGCATGGCCGTCACGTCAAACGCGGTAGCCATCTGTGCGACGCGGCGCCATTCGGTGGGACCGCCGCCCCAGCTCGCATCGAAGTTGCAGATGTCGATCGCGCCCGCGGTCATCAAGTCGCGGCAACCAAAGCGCGTCAGCTCGCATTGTCCCGCAGCTATTGGTACGCCGCCGACGGTGCGCACCAACGCCATCTGCTGGCGGTCGTTGTCCCAGTGGCAGGGCTCCTCGAACCACGCCAACCCCAGATCGCGCGTGCGTTGCACGAAGTCGATGGCCTCGCGCGCGCTCCAGCCCTGGTTCGCGTCCGCGGCCAACACGAAGGCTGGACCGCCCGCGCGGCGCACGGCTTCGGCGCGGCGCGCGTCCTGCGCCGGAGTCATGCCGCCGACCTTGAGCTTGAGACCCAAGATGCCGAATGCTTTGAGCTCAGCCACCTCGTCGGCAAGCGCCGCCAGATCATCTTTATCGCGGTAGTATCCCCCGAGCGCGACGACGGTAACCTCCGGCTTCCCCGCGCCCCACAGCACATGCAGCGGCAGCCCCGCGATCTTGCCGATCGCGTCGTGGATCGCGCTGTCGACGCAGGCCTGTGCGCGCAGTGCGATCCGGCGGTCCTTCAGGAACGGGGCCGCTGCAACGCGCATCGACGCCCACGCGTCCTCGACCGCCAGCACCGGCTTGCCGACGAGGCGCGGCGCCATTTCGTCGTGGATCATTCTGACGACGGCCGCCTGCAGATCATCATCGTTGGCGTTGAAGCATTCGCCGGTGACGCCCAGGTCGGTATGTACCCGCGTGATGATCGTGCAGCGGTGCGTGAGCTTCAGCGTCGCGCCACTGGCGACACGCTCCATCGGCACCTTCAGCGGTATCGTCTCGATCCGCGTGATGCGGGCGTTGATGGCGGTCATGAGCGCGGGCCAGTTTGAGGTGTGCGAGGGAAGAAGGATTCTTACGGGAGGAACGCAACCGCAACAACAAGCGTGATCGTCGTGGGTTGGGCTGAGCACTTCGCGAAGCCCAAAAAATGCTGGCGGCACTTGGACTGTTGGGCTTCGGCGAAAGTACCTCAGCCCAACCTACTGCGAACCTAGACCCATGCTCTCGCGCAGCGTTCGGCCGGTCGGCTCGCGGCGCAGCAGGCCGCGCTTCTGCAGGATCGGCACGACGTGCTCGACGAAATCCTCGATGCCGGACGGCACGACGTCGATCATCAGGTTGAAGCCGTCGGCGGCGCCCTCGCGATGCAGCGTCTCGATGGCATCGGCCACCTGCTCGGGCGTGCCGACAACTTGCCGGTGTCCGCCGCCGTTCTGATAGAGCACCTCACGCACCGTCAGGTTTTTCTCCTTGGCGATGCGCACCGCCGCGGCGCGAAATCCTTCCGACGCCTTGAAGTTCGGGTTCGACATGATGAGGTCGATCGGCAAGGGCTTGTCGAGCTCGAGATCGGTGACCTTCACACCGACTCGCAGCGCGAGCTTCTTCAATTCCGACTGCCCCGCCAGCTCGTCGAGCCGATCCTTGCGCGCCCGCGCCTCCGCTTCCGTGCCGCCGAGGATCGGCAGCAGGCCTGTGGCATCACCTTGACCGTGTCGGGATCGCGGCCGTACGCCGTCACGCGGCGGCGCACATCGGCGCGGAATTCGCTCGCGGCTTCATCGGTAAGAGACGGCTCCACAATTTCGGACGGTGCGATGAGTGGAATCTCTGCCTGACAGCAGGGGAATCGCATGAACGAATCTACCCCGCCCCGGTGACGAGGCTTTCGAGGTAGGAGTCGTCCCAGGCGGCGAGGCGGCGTTTGACGCGCATGGAGTGCTTGTCGACCTTGCTTCGCATCAGGTTGCTGGCGATGTGCTTGATCGT
>CAMDPA010000137.1 GCA_945903565.1 Devosia equisanguinis
TAAACGTCCAGAAACTTCTCCATTCTCCGGTCCTCGTCACACTTGGCCCGGCTCATCCAATCCCCCCAATGCTGCGCATTGAGAGGATCACGGATTACCGGACATATCGTGTGCTACTGGAACCGGACAACTCGTGTGCTACCGACAGCGCGAGCCGACGCGGTGCCCTATATGATGTTGTAATTGCGCCGCATGTCGACCAGCACGCGCAAGGGCGGACGCATTGCGCACCGCCCTTGCATCAATCCGAAATTATTCTCAAACCAACCGGCTCTGCTCCACCGCAGCCCCGATAAAGCTCGTGAACAGCGGGTGGGGTTCGAACGGGCGGGATTTCAGTTCGGGGTGGAACTGCACGCCGATGAACCAGGGGTGGTCGGGATATTCGACCGTCTCCGGCAAGAGCCCGTCCGGCGACATGCCACCGAAACGCAGGCCCTTCGCCTCGAGCCGCTCGCGATAGCCGGTGTTCACCTCGAACCGGTGACGATGGCGCTCCGAAATCTCGGTGGAGCCGTAGATTTCAGCGATCCGGCTGCCCTTGGCGAGCTTGGCCGCGAACGCGCCGAGCCGCATCGTACCGCCGAGATCGCCGTCCTGGCGGCGCCGTTCCAATTCGTTGCCGCGCATCCACTCCGTCATCATGCCGACGACGGGCTCCGCGGTCGGGCCGAATTCGGTCGAGCTCGCGCCCTCGATGCCAGCCAGATTGCGCGCCGCCTCGACGCACGCCATCTGCATGCCAAAGCAGATGCCGAAGTACGGCACGTCCCGCTCGCGCGCGAACTTCGCGGCCAGGATTTTGCCTTCCGAGCCGCGCTCGCCGAAACCGCCGGGCACCAGGATGCCGTGCACATTACCGAGATAGGCGGCCGGCTCCTTGCCCTCGAACACCGCGCTGTCGATCCACTCGAAGCGGACCTTCACGTTGTTGGCGATGCCGGCATGAACCAGCGCCTCCGACAGGGATTTATAGGCGTCCTGATGCTCGGTGTACTTGCCCACGATGGCGATCGACACCTCGCCCTCCGGCGCTTTGATGCGCTGGACGATCTCCTCCCAGCGTTCGAGATCGGGCTTGGGCGCGCCGTTGATGTTGAACGCGGCCAGCACCTGCTCGTCGAGGCCTTCCTTGTGGTAGGCGAGCGGCACCTCGTAGATCGACTTCATGTCGAGGGCCTGGATCACGGCCTCCTCGCGCACGTTGCAGAACAGCGCGATTTTCTTGCGTTCCGACGCAGGCACCTCGCGGTCGGCGCGGCAGAGCAGGATGTCGGGCTGGATGCCGATCGAGCGCAGCTCTTTCACCGAGTGCTGCGTCGGCTTGGTCTTGAGCTCGCCCGCCGAGGGGATCCACGGCACCAGCGTCAGATGGATGAAGATCGACGATCCCCGCGGCAATTCGTTGCCGAGCTGGCGGATCGCCTCGAAGAACGGGAGGCCCTCGATGTCGCCGACCGTGCCGCCGATCTCGACCAGCACGAAGTCGACGTCGTCGTTGCCCCAGGTGACGAACTGCTTGATCGCATCCGTCACGTGCGGGATCACCTGCACGGTGCCGCCGAGATAGTCGCCGCGCCGCTCCTTCGCCAGGATCTCCTGGTAGATGCGACCGGCTGTGATGTTATCGGTCTTGCGCCCCGAAACGCCCGTAAAGCGCTCGTAGTGGCCAAGATCGAGATCGGTCTCCGCACCATCGTCGGTGACGAACACCTCGCCGTGCTGATACGGGCTCATGGTGCCCGGATCGACGTTGAGATAGGGGTCGAGCTTCCGCAGGCGGACGGTGTAACCGCGGGCCTGGAGTAGCGCGCCGAGAGCGGCTGATGCGAGGCCCTTGCCAAGAGAGGAGACCACGCCGCCGGTGATGAAGATGTACCGTTGCATGGGCTTTGATCCTAACCACGTATGTCGCCGATTCGAAGCAGTAAATCAGCGCCATCCACGGAAGTTCGCAGCCTTGGCTAACGCGGGTGCTTTGGATTGGTGCTGCGGCGCGCTGACAAGAGGCCCCGCGTCATCTATGCAGTGCGTTGAAAAGCAACCGATCGCCACCGCCCGCTCGCCCCGGCTCAGGAACCTCCACGCATGGACGTCCAGCACTTCCTAGCCGTCAACACGATGGTGATCTCGGCCTTGGCCATCATCATGAGCATGATGCAGACCGGCACGAAGAACAACCTTCTGTGGCTCGCCGTCAACGGCTTGGTTGTCGCGACCGGCCTCGTTGCGATGTATATGTTCCCACGCTCCGCCGGCACCATCGTCTCTGCGGTATTCTGCCCGCTGGTGATGGCGCCGTTCCTGCTGAGCAACCTGACGCAGCGGGCCATGCTGAAGGGGAATCTGCGCAGTGCCGCGCTGTTCGGGCAAGTGCTGGCCGTGCTGCATCCCACCCGGCATGTCCGGCTGAACTCAGCGCTCACCGGCGCGCACGCACGCGCAACGCCGGCCGAACAGGTCGCAGCCCTGCAGACGATCGCCGCCGACGCGAGCCCGGCCGAGCGTATCGCCATCCAAGGTCATATGCTCAGGGCCAACAACGACTGGCAGGGCCTGCTGGACCATTTCAGGGCGCATCGCGACGAGATCGTCAGCGTCGGCTCGCTCGAGGTTCGTGCGCTCGGCGAACTCGGCCGCACCGAGGAGATGTTGGCCGCCTACGAGAACACGAAACTGGAGCTGAACGGCTTCGACCTCCAGGAAGCGCAACTGTTCGTACTGGCCTACGGCGGCAGGCCGGCCGAGGTCGCCGTGATGCTGCAAGGTTCGCTGGCCGGGCTCGGCGAGGAGGCCAAGGCCTATTGGACGGCGATCGCAAGCCGCGCGTCGGGTGCGGCCGCGCAAGATTGGCAAACGCCGCTGCGCAAGGCGGCCGATGCCTCGCGAAACGCTACGTTCAAGGCCCGCGCCGCGCGGCAGCTTGCGATGCCGGCCCATGTCGCCAGTGAGACACTATCGCCGCGCGCGCTGTCGATCATCGACGCAACAGCACATCGCGTGACGCAAGTCGCGCCGGTCAAGCGGAACTGGCTGCTCGCCGCGCCGCTGACCTACCTACTGCTGGCGCTGATCGTGGCCGTCTACGCGATGGAAGAGTTGCGTGGCGGGTCGGAGGATCTGCGGGTCCTCGTTGACATGGGCGCGATGTGGCCGCCCTACGTCGAGCGCCGCGGCGAATGGTGGCGGCTCGGCACCGCGCTGTTCCTGCACCTGGGGCCCCTGCACACGGGCGTCAACGCATTGATGCTGTATGTGCTCGGCCGCCCCTGCGAACAGTCCTACGGCTCGCTGCGCATGCTGGTGATCTATGTACTGGGCGGTCTCGCATCGAGCGGGTTCGTGCTGTGGCTGGCGCTCAGCGGTTATGCCGAGCCGGCGGTGCTGATCGGTGCATCCGGTGCGATCATGGGATTGTTCGGCGCGCTCGTTGCCCGCCGTCTGGTGAGCTGGCTGCGCTATCGCGATCCGGTCGACCGCAGAACGCTCGTTCTGCTCCCGGCTATCCTGCTGTTGCAGCTCGCCGCCGATCTCAGCTCGCCGCAAGTGAGCCTTGCCGCGCATGCCTCCGGCTTCGTCGCGGGGCTACTGATCGGGATGGTGCTGTCGTTCGCTACGCGCGAAGCACGTACACCGTCGTAGGGCGGTCAAGCGCGGTAGCGCGCAGCCCGCCGACCTCAGCGCAAGAACATTGCGGGCTGCGCGGAATCGTTGCTGTTCGCTCCGGCGCAAGCGCCGACGCGATGCGCTTGCCCGCCCTACGTCGCATACTACTTCGATTGCGGCACACCCGGCTGCGCGCCCTGCAACTTGTCGAGAATGCCGCCGCGCGTACCTGCGGGCGTGTTGTCGCCCGATGCCGGCGGCGCGCTCGGTGTTCCCGGCACGACAGGCGTCGCAGGCGCGGTCTGACCAGGTGTCTCGCCAGCGCCGGTGCCCACGATCGGCCGCGGCGTGGCGTTGCTCTGCGCCAGTATCGTCAACATCAGGCTGGTCACGAAGAAGGCCGCCGCAAGTCCCGCCGTCGCCCGCGTCAGCAGGTTCGCTGTGCCGCGCCCCGTCAGAAACCCACCACCGCCGCCACCACCGCCACCGATACCCAGCGCTCCACCCTCCGATTTCTGAAGGAGCACGACCCCGACCAGCCCAGCCGCGATCATCAGGTGCAAAACAAGCAGAACGGTTGCCATTGACTATGGTTCCAGTTTTGGTGGCGTTCCACGAACGCGAGTTGACGCGCTTCTAGCCGACTTCGGCGAACGATGGAAGCCATCCGGAAATCCGGCCACAGGCACTTCTACTTCACCGGCTCGGCTGCCTTCTGAGGTGGGGGAGTAAAGGCATCCTGAACTTTAGGGGCAGCGGGCTTCGGTTTCGGCTTGGCTGCCGGCGTTGGTGCGGCGGCAACAGGCGCTTTACCGTCAGGCGCTGCAGCAGTGGGCGAGCCCGCCTTCGCCTTGACGGGCGGCTGTTTCGCTGCGGTCTTCGCGTCCGGTGCCTTGACCTTTGGCGCACCCTTCGGCGGCTGTTTCGCCTTGGCCTTGGTCGGCACAACCACGGGCACAACCTCCGGCACCGGCTTCGGACGCGGGCAACGGAACGCGACCGCTTCATCGATCTCGATCAGCTTCTTGACCTGCTCGAGCTGGGCCGACGATAGATTGGCCTTCCCCCAAGCCGGCCCCTTCGCCAGATTGGCCCGTGCGCCGATCCCCTCGAGATCGCCGACCTCGCGCTTCAACTGCTGGCAGGTCTCCTCGTCGAGCGGAGCTGCCGGGGCAGCCGGCACCATCGCGGTCGCGACAATCCCAGCCGCCGCGAGACCTGCCGCGCACCGAACAAGATATGGCCGGCGCATCCGCATATCGCGTTTCCCTTTGCCCAAATTTAAGTGTGCCGGGCACAATCCCGACCGGTCGAATTCCCGAGGCCTACGCACCGTACGCGGCAATGATACCGCAGAAATCGTCAGCCTTGAGGCTGGCGCCGCCGACCAGCGCGCCATCGACATTGGCGACCGCCATCAGCTCCTTGGCGTTCGACGGCTTGACCGACCCGCCGTACAGGATGCGCATGGCCTTTCCTTCCGCGCCGATCAGCTTGCCCAGCGCCTCGCGAATCGCGCGATGCACGACCGCCACATCGTCCACGGTGGGTGTCAGCCCGGTCCCGATCGCCCATACCGGTTCGTAGGCGATCACGGTGTTGGCCGCCGTTGCGGCCTTCGGCACCGAGCCCGTGAGCTGCCGCCCGACGACATCGAGCGTGAGCCCGATCTTGCGCTCCCCTGCCGTCTCGCCCACGCAGATGATGGCAATGAGCCCAGCGCGGTGCGCCGCCTCCGCCTTGGCGCGAACCTGACCGTCGAGCTCGCCATGATCCCAGCGCCGCTCGGAGTGGCCGACGATGACCGCCCGCGCCCCTACGTCCGCGAGCATCTCGGCGGCGATATCGCCCGTATGGGCCCCGTTCGCGTTGGGGTGGCAATCCTGCCCACCGACGATCAACGCCGATCCCTTGGCAGCCTCGGCCAGCGCCCCGACCAGAGTTGCAGGTGGGCATATCATCACGTCGATAGACGCTGTCGCCCCGCCTGCCTTCAGCGAATCGCGCACCTTGAGGGCTTCCGCCAGACCGGCCTTGAGTCCGTTCATCTTCCAGTTGCCTGCAACCAGAGGCCGTATCTGCCGGGTCGTGCTCATCAATTGCCCTCGATGACAACAAGCGAATGGAGAAGTACCGCGCTCGTCGGCGGCCCCCCGGCTCGTTCGGCCGGTGGGCTTGCTTTCGCGAGCGGGCTGGGCTTCATATCACAGAGCTGTTCGCATGTGAGCCCTGTGGACGAGCCGTCGCATGCGGCGGCCCATGCGGGCTAAGCAGAGTTCGCAAAAGTGTATTCCGCGGTTTTGCGATAAAACTCTGCTGAAGCAAGAATCTAAGCAGACCATTCGTTGGCCTTCCAACGAATGGTCTGCTTAGTAGCGGCAGGCGCCCGCTCCTGGAAGCTGCCGCGTCGTAACCAGACGGCGTGGCCTTTTGGCGTGCGTATTCCTGTCGCCGGCGCTGCACTGACGCCTTGGTTTGCGAAATTCGAAAAAAGAAGGACTGTCTGATCCATGCTCGACGCACTACGCCGCGGCGCCAACAGTTGGGTACTCAAGCCTCTGCTGCTGCTGCTTGTGCTCGCCTTCATCGTGTGGGGCGTGGCGGATGTGTTCACGGGCACACGTACCGGCTCACTCGCAAGTGTCGGCTCGACCGAGATTTCGGTCGAGGAGTACCAGGCGACCTACAGCTCGGTGATGAACAACCTTGCCCGCCGATTTGGCCGCCGGCCAACCGCTGAGGAAGCGCGCCTTCGGGGGATCGACGTCGCGGTACGCGAAGACTTGATAAACGCAGCCGCCCTCGACCAGCAGGCGCGCGCCCTCGGCTTGACCTTGTCACAGTCCGCCGTCGCCGCCGCGATCGAGAAGGACCCCTCCGTGCTTGGCCCCGACGGCAAGTTCGACCGCGGCGGCTTCGAGAACTTCCTGCGCGAGATAGGTTACAGCGAGCGCGGCTATCTGAACCTGCGCCGGCGCGAGGAAATCCGCCAGCAGCTCACCCAGTCGCTGTTCCAGAACATGCCGGTTCCCGCCGCCACCGCCGCACTGATGCACAACTGGCGCGAGGAAACACGCACGGTCCAGTTCTTCACGATCGATCCCGCCAAGCGCGTCAAGCTTGCCGAACCCGACGAGGATCAGCTGAAGGGCACCTATTCCGCCCAGCAACGCGCATTCGTCACGCCGGAGTACCGCCACCTCGGCGTGCTCGTGGTCGCCGCCGCCGACGTCAAGCGCGAGCTCGACATCAAGGAAGCCGAACTCCGCTCGCTCTATGACGGCGACAAGGCCGGCCGCGAAGTGCCCGAACGCCGCCGTGTCCTGCAGATCCCGTTCAAGGACAAAACCGCCGCCGACGCCGCCGCCAAGGCCATCGCCGCAGGCAAAAGCTTCGCGGACGCGGCCAAGGAAGCCGGCGCAACCGAGTCCGACATCGACCTCGGCCTCGTCACTCGTACGGCCCTGCTCGACGAGGCGATCGCCAAGGCAGCCTTTTCGCTGACCCGAAATCAGGTCTCTCAGCCTGTGGCGGGCCGGTTCACGACCGTGCTGTTGCGCGTGACGGAAATCGAACCTGGGAAAGTGCGCACGTTCGAGGAAATGCGCGACGAAATCCGCGACAAGCTCGCCGACGCACGCACCAACGAAGCGGTTCGCAAGCTGCATGATTCCGTCGACGACGGACGCGCTGCCGGCAAACCACTGAAAGAGATCGCCGAAGCCCTCAAGGCGAAGTATCTCGACTTGACCGAGGTCGACCGCCTCGGCAGCAAACCGGACGGCACCAAGGGCTATGACGGCACCGAAGCCGCCCAGATCCTGCGCGCGGCATTCGATGGCAAACCCGGTGTCGAGATCGAACCCATCGACCTCGCCGACGGCGGCTATGCCTGGGTCGACGTGCTCGGCATCAAGCCCGAAACGCAGCGCCCGTTCGAAACCGTGAAGGAAGACGTCAAGAAGCTGTGGCAACGCATCGAGACGTCGCGACAGGTATCCGAACTAGCCGGCCAGCTCATCGAACGCGCCGGCAAGGGCGAGACCATGACAGCGCTTGCGACCGAGGTCGGCGCCAAGCTCGAGACATCGAAGCCCTTCAAGCGGTTC
Source organism: Devosia equisanguinis (assembly GCA_945903565.1). Classification (GTDB taxonomy): domain Bacteria; phylum Pseudomonadota; class Alphaproteobacteria; order Rhizobiales; family Hyphomicrobiaceae; genus CAMDPA01. The sequence goes on from CAMDPA010000137.1 coordinate 7,716, forward strand.
GGCGGTGAAGCGGATCTGCCCGGCAGCGCCACCCAACGTGCTTTCGCCCTGCCGCTCGGCGGCCGCGCGTCGGTCGAAACCGGCCAGGACGAAAAGCGCTTGGTGTTCCGCCTTGTGGAGATCACCAAACCTGCGCCGCTGACAAAGGAACAGGCCGACCAGCTCTCCCAGCAGTTGCGCGGCGAGCTGCAGCAGGACGCCGTGCAGGCCTATGTCTTCGCCCTGCGCGAGCGTTTCGGCGTGCGCGTAAATGAAGCTCTGTTCCGCCGCACCACCGGCGAAAGCAGCGAGCAGCGATAAAGCAGCGGACTGCGCACCCATCGCGCGGAAAGCCATAAATTCCGGATCCGACGTGACGACCGACCCAAGCAAGACGGCCGCCTTCGAGGTGGAGCCGGCATTCGACGGCTTTGCACAAACCTACGCCAAGGGCTCCCCCCAGGTCGTGTGGACCAAGCTCGTCTGCGATCTTGAGACGCCCGTCTCCGCCTACATGAAGGTCGCGCAGGGCCGGCCCATGACGTTCCTTCTCGAATCGGTCGAAGGCGGCGCCACGCGTGGCCGCTACTCGATGATCGGCCTCGCGCCCGATCTCGTCTGGCGCGCCAACGGCGACAAGGCGGAGATCAACCGCATGCCCGACAAGCGCCTCGACACGTTCAAGCCGCTGCCCCAGCCGACGCTCGAGGCACTGCGCACGCTACTCGCCGAATCCGCCATCGAGCTGCCCGCCGACCTGCCGCCGATGGCCGCCGGCGTCTTCGGCCACATGGGCTACGACACCGTGCGCCTGATCGAGCGGCTGCCCAACACGCCACCCGACGTGCTCGGCGTGCCGGACATGGTGCTGATGCGCCCAACGGTCATCATTGTGTTCGACACGGTCAAGGACGAGATGACCGTCGTGACGCCGGTGCGCCCGAGCCCGCGCGTCACCGCCGAAAAAGCGCACGCCGCCGCGATCCGCCGTCTCGAGGCCGTGGTCGATGCGCTCGAAGCACCGCTGCCCCATGCCGCCGCTTCGGCCAATGCGCCACGCCCGCCCCCCGCCGATCCCGTCTCGAACACCACGCCAGCAGAATTCTTGTCGATGGTCGCCAAGGCGAAAGAGTACATCCGCGCCGGCGACGTATTCCAGATCGTCCTGTCGCAGCGCTTCTCGGCCCCCTTCACGCTGCCGCCGTTCTCGCTGTATCGCGCGTTGCGGCGCACGAACCCCTCGCCCTTCCTGTTCCACCTCCAGCTCGATGGCTATGCGCTGGTCGGGTCGAGCCCCGAAATCCTGGTGCGCGTGCGCGATGGGGAGGTGACCATCCGCCCGCTTGCCGGCACACGCCCCCGTGGCGCAACCCCACAGCAGGATGCAGCGTTGGCTGAAGGTCTGCTTACCGATCCCAAGGAGCGGGCCGAGCATCTGATGCTGCTCGACCTCGGCCGCAACGACGTCGGCCGCGTCGCCGAAATCGGCTCGGTGGAGGTCACCGAGCGCTTTGTGATCGAGCGCTACAGCCACGTGATGCACATCGTCTCGAACGTCAACGGCCGCTTGCGTTCCGATCACGACGTCATCGACGCGCTGATGGCCGGCTTCCCCGCCGGCACGGTATCGGGCGCGCCGAAAGTCCGCGCGATGGAAATCATCGACGAGTTCGAAAAGCACAAGCGCGGCCCCTACGCCGGCTGCGTCGGCTACTTCTCCGCCAACGGTCAGATGGACACCTGCATTGTACTTCGCACCGCGCTAGTGAAGGACGGCGTGATGCACGTCCAGGCCGGCGCCGGCGTGGTCTACGACTCCGTACCCGAGAACGAGCAGCAGGAGTGCATCAACAAAGCCAAGGCGCTGGTGCGCGCGGCGGAAGAAGCCGTACGCTTCGCCAACCGCGGCACCAAGCCCAAACCCGGCAGCCCCAACGGCGGAGAATGGGCGTGACGAGGAGCGTCCAGGTGGCTACAGGCGAGAGGTGCTTGAAATGCTCGTGACACACCGCCAGATCGAGATCGAATGGGGCGACTGCGACCCCGCCGATATCGTCTACTTCCCCAACTATTTCACGTGGTTCGATAGCGGCCTGATGCATCACTTCGCGCACGTCGGCCTGCCGAAGAAGGAGCTGCTCAAGCGCTACGGCCTCACCGGCTGGCCGCTGCTCGAAACCACCGCGCGCTTCAAGAAGCCGTCCACCTACGGTGAGACGGTCACGCTGGAAACGGAAATCGTAGCGTTCGGCCGGACCAGTTTCGAGATCGACTACCGGCTGAAGCGCGGCGCCGACATCGCCATCGAGTGCCACGAAAAGCGCGTGCTCGTCGGTCGCGATCCCGACACGCCGGGCAAACTGAAACCCGTGCCGATCCCCGACGAGGTCAAGGCGCTGTTCGCCGTCTGACCATCGCACTGGCAAGCGCGCTGACCAGCCTTGTTGCGCGCTCCTGCCAACGTTACATTCCCGCCCGCGTCGATCGACCCAATGGGGACAGCTTGTCAGCCAACAGCATCAAGAGCATGACGGGCTTTGCCCGAACCGAGGGCGCACTCGGCCCCGCGCGCTGGCATTGGGAAGTGCGCTCGGTCAACGGGCGCGGCCTCGATCTGCGCTTGCGGCTGCCGCCAGGTCTCGATCTTCTCGAACCGAAACTACGCGAGGCGGCACAGCGCCGGCTCGTCCGCGGCAGCATCAACGCCACCCTCACCCTGCAACGCGAGACGACGGCCGCCACGATCCGTCTCAACGAGGCCGTGTTGGCCGATGTCATCCGCGCCGCCGACCGGGTGCGCGAACTGGCCGGCGGCGAACGCCCGCGCGTGGAAGCGCTGATGTCGATTCGCGGCGTTCTGGAGGTGGCGGAACCGGACGAAGGGGCCAGCGATGAGCAGGTCAACGCCATGCTCGCGAGCTTCAACGAAGCGCTGGAGAAGTTGATCGCCGCGCGCGCATCCGAAGGCGCCCGCCTCGGCGCGATCTTCGTCGAACAGCTCGAACGCATCGAAGCCCTCGTCGCATCCGTGAGCGCCTCGCCTGCCCGCACCACCGAAGCGATCCAGAAACGGCTGGCCGAGCAAGTCCGCAGGCTCACCGAAGCATCGTCCACCCTCGATCCGGAACGCCTGCATCAGGAAGCTATACTGATCGCCACGCGCGCCGACATCGAGGAGGAGATCAAGCGGCTCACCGCCCACGTCGCCGCCGCCCGCGAATTGATGGCGGCGCAAGAACCGGTCGGCCGCAAGCTCGACTTCCTGGCGCAGGAGTTCAATCGCGAGGCAAACACGCTCTGCTCCAAGGCCAACGATCCCAAGATCACGCGTAACGGGCTTGCCCTGAAGGCGGTGATCGATCAGATGCGCGAGCAGGTCCAGAACATCGAGTAGGCCGATGCCGTCGAACCCCACCCCACCACCGAGCCCAGCCGCCATGCCCCGCATCGCCCGCCGCGGCCTGCTGTTCGTGCTGTCGTCGCCGTCCGGCGCCGGCAAGACGACACTCGCCCGCCGCCTGATCGACGAAGATCCGATGATCTCGATGTCGGTCTCGGTGACGACCCGCAAGCCCCGCCCCGGCGAGGTCGACGGCCGCGATTACGTCTTCGTCGACGACGCGCGCTTCGCCCAGATGAAGGACGGCGGCGAACTGCTCGAATGGGCACGCGTGTTCGGCAATCACTACGGCACCCCGCGCGCGCCCGTCGAAGCCGCTATTGGAGCCGGCCGCGACGTACTATTCGACATCGATTGGCAGGGCGCCCAACAGCTCGAAGAGAAGCTGCCGCACGACCTCGTCCGCGTGTTCATCCTGCCGCCTTCCGCCCAAGACCTCGCCAAGCGGCTCTCCGCGCGCGGCCAGGACAGCCCGGAAGTCGTCGCCGGCCGTATGGCCGCGGCTTCCGCCGAAATCAGCCACTGGCCCGAGTACCACTACGTCATCGTCAACGCCGATCTGGACACTAGCAGCGCCAGCCTGCGCGCCATCCTGACGGCGGAGCGAATGAAGCGCGAACGCCAGCTCGGCCTGTCCGATTTCGTTCGCCGGATGCAAAGCGAGCTTTGACGCCGGCATATTCCACCTCACCCCGAAGTGACTTGCATTCCCCCCTCGCCGCCTCCACCTGAGGTGGCCCCGCTTGTTCGGACAGATTTTCCGCTGCGATAAGTGGAGGCTCTGCCGGGGTTAGACTGCCGAGCGGATCGGCAGGATGCAGTGTGGTCCGAAGTATGCCCGATCGGGCGTCATGCCGTCGAGGCTCGAGTGCGG
>CAMDPA010000138.1 GCA_945903565.1 Devosia equisanguinis
TCTTCGACGGGGTGGCAAGCTGCGGGCGGGCTGCGGACATGGGCCTTCTCCATCCGATTCGGATGGAAGCCCATCAATCACACCGACTCACCTCTTGTGAATCCCCTTTCTCTCTCCGCAAGCCCCTTTCTCGAGCGATTGCCCTGCAATGGATACGCGGAAACGTTGTTTGGATGCCGGCTAAAATGCATGCTCGGACGTTTCCCCCGACCGTGCGTGGCGTTTTCATATGACATCTCTACGCTTCCCGCAGACACCAGGCCTTTGCCTAAGGGCGAGCACAAGATTGAACCGCGCCGCTGCTTTCCCAAATTCGAAGCCCATTTCTATTGGAACCCGTCTAAATCTGGATCGGATAACGCATATACCGAGATTATGCCGGAGAATCCCCGGCCGGTGGAAAGTCGCCTGTTGTTGACTTGGTATCGCGCGCTGGACGGTGAGCCGGTGGATATCCGTGACATTCTGGCGATCAAGGACGATGTAAACTATACGAGCGACGAATCGACGGGCAGCATTTGGCTCAGTGTCGGCAGTGGCGGCGAATGCCATCGCTTGTGTCTGGAACTTCGCGGTGCCTGTCAGGGCTTCAGCTTTTCAAGCACGCCGAACCGTTGCCAGGTGTTCCGGACCGTTGGCGGCGTCATGCGGAATGCGAGAAAGAAACAACCCGTCTACGCTTCAGGCTCAATTTCAGGCTGCGTCGATGCGCGCAAGTGCACTGGCCAAGCCGTGGACGAGGATGAAACGGTGCGGCCGCTCCCGGCTCGCGTCCCGGCTGCCGACCGCTAGGCGCCTGCGAGGGCCCGATAGGTGGGTCGGAAATCACCGGCGCTCTTGCAGCGATAAGGGATTTGGAACGGCCATAAAAACAACTCTCACGCCCCCCGCCCATACTTCGCGAAATCCTCCGGCCCCTTGCGCATCACGTTTTCGTCCATCCACTTGAGAAACGTGTCGCGTTCGCGGGAAATATCGTCCCAGTCGAGGTAGAACTTGTTGTTGCGCTTGTAATAGCCGTGCGCGTAGCTCGGAAATGCACCGCCGGGCACCACGGCGATGGCCGAGATGGTCCACGAGGGCAGGATGATCGCGTTGGCATTGCGCGGCCCAAAATCTTCCACGATTTCCTCCACCACCACGACCGAGCGTTTGGAGGCGAGCACGGCTTCTTTCTGCACGCCGACAATGCCTTCGAGCAGCACGTTGCCGGCCTTGTCGGCGCGTAGGGCATGGATCACGGCGACATCGGGGCGGTGCGCTGGAATAGCTGCGAGGCGCTCGCCGGTGAACGGGCATTCGATGAAGCGGATGTTGGGGTTCACCTTCGGCAGGTCGACGCCGATGTAGCCGCGGAAAATCGCGCACGGCAGACCGGCCGCGCCGGCCTCATAGGCGTTGGCCATCGCGGCGTGGGAGTGCTCCTCGATCTCGAGCGGGCGGGGGATGCCCTTCTCCACCGCGTCGCGCACCCGGTGCAGCGAGCCGACGCCGGGGTTGCCGGTCCAGGAGAAGATCATTTTCTTGACGAGGCCCATGCCGATCATCTGGTCGTAGATCAGGTCCGGCGTCATGCGGATGACGGTGAGGTCCGTGATGCCCTGGCGGATGATTTCGTGGCCGGCGGCATAGGGGATCAGGTGCGTGAAACCCTCCAGCGCCAGCGTGTCGCCGGTGCGGACGTTCGCCTTGATCGCCTCGGCCAGGGAAAGGAATTGTGCCACGGTGCGCCTCGCGTAGGTCTCGTCGCGCGACAGGCGGTCCCGTGCGCGCGTCGTTTTTGTTCGATGCCTGCCGGATTTGCAAGGGCGGCGCTGAGGTGTTGGTGGATCTGCGCACAAAAGGCAAAACAGCAGTTGTTACTGTCGGTAGCAAGACGAAGGGCGTCATGCCGGAGGCGTGCACCTGCACGACCCTTCGATCCCGCCAAAGGGCGGTGCCCTTTGGAAACCCTTCCTTGAAGAGCGGGGCCAGGGGCCGTGGCACTGGTGGGGAGTTCGACGACCCGACGGCTAAGCCGTCAAAGCAATGATGAAATCCCTCGTATCACCCGCAGGGTGATTGCTTCGAGCGCCGAAGCACTCAAGAGTGCTCCAGCACTTCCATCAACCGGATCGAGGATCGATGCTCGGGGCTTTTCTCGCGTTGCTTTCAGCTGGCTTGTTCGGCTTCAACAACGCCGTTACGCGGCGCGGCATGGTGCAGGGCTCGGTCATCCAGGGGATGGCGATCACCGTGCCGATGGGCGCGGTGCTGTTTGCGCTGGTGTGCCTCGTCACGGGCAACCTGGGTGCGGTCGGCGGGTTCTCGGCGCAGGCACTGGGTTGGTTTGCGGCAGCGGGCTTCGCGCATTTCGTGTTCGGCCGCTACTGCAACTATCGGGCGATTGGTGCGATCGGCACGAACCTGTCGAGCCCGATCCAGCAGTGGGAAGTGCTCGTCACGCTGGTGCTGGCGATCGTATTCCTGGGCGAGAAGCTGACACCGATCGCGATGTTCGCAATCGCGCTGCTGGTGCTGGGGCCGGCGATCGCCGCGCGCATCGAGCAGCAGCGTGCCGCGCGCTCGGCTGGCGCAAAGGCCGTGGCGGAAACCGTGGCGCCTGAGGTTACGTCGTCGAAATTTCAGCCGCGTTATCGCGAGGGCTATACCTGGGCGTTCCTGTCGATCTTCGGCTACGGCGCGAGCCCGATCTTCATCCGCGCAGGGCTCGAGAACGCCGGCCTTGGCGCAAGCCTGGCGGCGGGGCTCGTCTCGTATGTGGCGGCCACGATTATCGTCGCGGTATGGGTCGTGGCTGGGCGGCAGGTGGAACATGTCAAGGCGCTCGATGGCGAGCCGCGCCGCTGGTTCGCGCTGGCCGGCGTGCTCGTGTTCCTCAGCCAGATGGTGCGCTACATGGCGCTGGCGCTGCTGCCGGCGGTGATCGTCGCGCCGATCCTGCGGATCCAGGCGCTGTTCCGGATCTACTTCTCGTGGCTGATCAGCCGGGAATACGAGGTATTCGACCGCAATGTGATCATCGGCACGATTGTCTCGATGGCCGGCGCAATCCTGATCGCGCTGCCGCCCGAAATGGTCGCCGCGCTGCTGCCCTTGCCGGAGTGGGCAAGGGCAGCGATCGTGTGGCGGTGGCCGTAGTCATCACGCCATGGTGGTGACGATCTCGCCGACCTTGTCGACCCAGGTGCGGACCTTGTCGCCGGCCTTCAGGAACTCGCCCTTGCCCGCGCCGACGCCGGCCGGGGTGCCCGTCAGGATGACGTCGCCGGGATGCAGCGTGAGGCGGCTCGAGATGTCGGCGATCTGCTCGTTGATGTTGAAGATCAGCTCCTTGGTATTGGAGTTCTGCTTCACCACGCCGTTGACGTCGAGGCCGAGTTTCAGGTCGTGCGGGTTGGCAATGTCGCGCGCCAGGGTGATCCACGGACCCATCGGGCAGGAGCCGTCGAAGCACTTGTGGGCCACCCAGTCGGCGCGGAAGTTCGAGTTTTCGGGCAGGCCGGCGCGGGTGCCGAGGTCGCGCGCGGACAGGTCGTTCGACACGGTGTAGCCCATCACGTAGTCGAGCGCGTCCTTCTCGGAAACGTTGCGCGCGGTCTTGCCGATGATGACGGCAAGTTCGACTTCCCAGTCGACCTTCTTGGACTTGGCGGGCATCTGCACGGTGGTGCCGGGGCCGGTCACGCAATGGCCGATCTTGATGAAGTGCCAGGAGCGCAGACCGAGCGTGTGCGGATCGACCGGATCGGGCTTGCCCTGCACGCGTGCCATCTCGTTGGCGTGGTCGCGGTAGTTCGCGCCCGCGCAATAGATCGCGATCGGCCGCGTGATCGGGGCGAGCAATGTCACTGACGACAGCGCCTTGGCGGAAGCGGCGCCCTTCTCGGCGGCGGCGTCGAGACGCTTCAGGTTGGAGTCCCAGCTGCCAAGCAGCGCCAGTACGTCGGCGTCGGCGGCATTGCCGGTGGCACCGGCGGCGTCGATGATCTTGTCACCGACGACGAGGCCGGCGCGCGGGCCCTTGGGCGACTGATAGGTGGCAAGCTGGAACTGCGGCATGAAGCGTTCTCCCTGAGCGTTGAAGTGGGTTTCGGAATTGGGGATAGGAGTGTGTCCAAGCAGACCTTCCTTGGAAGGCCAACGAAGGGTCTTCTTGGATTCTTAGCTGAGCAGAGTTTTATCGCAAAACCGCGTAGGACACTTTTGCGAACTCTGCTTAGTCCCGGCGGCGTTTCCGCGCAACCGACCCCGCGACCGACCCCGCGACCGACCGCGCGAGCGGCATCGCGGGCCTCCGAGAGGTGGCCAACAGGTGGGGTGTCTCAATTGCGCGCTTGACGCCGGGCCCGTCTCCCCCCAATTAGTCCGGCATCGTCGGGGCATAGCTCAGCCTGGTAGAGCGCCTGCTTTGGGAGCAGGAAGTCGCGAGTTCGAATCCCGCTGCCCCGACCAATCCTCATGTTTTCCGTACGCTCCTCCACCATCGAGCTTGGCGGCCGGCACCCTTTCCCGGGCGCGCGCATTGCTCTAACGTCGGCGCATTGCTCCGCAGGAGGTGCCCGATGCCGGCCTACTGGCTTGCCCGCTCGAAAATCAACGACCCCGTCGAGTACAAGAAATACACCGACCAAGTGCCCGCGATCATGGCCAAGTTCGGCGGCAAGCTGCTGGCGCGCGGTGGCCGCTTCCAGGTTCTCGAAGGCCCTGAGAAGTTCAAACGCTTCGTCGTGATCGAGTTCCCGACGCTGGAACAGGCGGTCGCGTGCCAACAATCGCCCGAGTATCAGGCGGCCTCCGCGTTCCGCAAGTCAGGCGCAGGCGAGGTCGAGTTGGTGATCGTCGAAGGCGGCGATGCAACCGTGATCTGAAACCGGTTTCTCCAACCAAGCGACGGATACGCCCGTGGGTAAACGATCAAAGCAGCAGGAAGCGGCCGCAACCGGCCCCTACGCCGATTTCGATCTGGATGCCGAGGAGTTGCCGAAGGCCATCGACAAGGCCGCGCTGGGCTCGGGCGGATATCCCTACGACGCGAAGCTGAAGCGCAAGAAATTCGAGCGCGACCTGCTCGCGCTGCAGATCGAACTTCTGAAGCTGCAAGCCCACGTGAAGAAAACCGGCGAGCGGCTGGTCGTGGTGTTCGAGGGCCGCGATTCCGCCGGCAAGGGCGGCTGCATCCAACGCTTCACCCAGCATCTCAATCCCAGGCATGCCCGCGCTGTCGCCCTCAGCCGCCCGACCGATACCGAACGCGGCCAATGGTACTTCCAGCGTTACGTGTCGCATATGCCCACGCGCGGCGACATCGTGCTGTTCGACCGGTCCTGGTACAATCGTGCCGGCGTCGAACGCGTGATGGGCTTTGCGACCGAAGACGAGGTCGCCGACTTCCTGCGTGAGGCGCCGGAGTTCGAGGCCATGCTGGTGCGTGACGGCGTGCGGCTGACCAAGGTGTTTCTCGATATCGGCCAGGAGATGCAACTCAAGCGGTTCCATTCGCGCCGGCACGATCCACTGAAGCGCTGGAAGCTTTCGGATATCGATCTGAAGGCGATCGCGAAGTGGGATGATTTCACCCGCGCCCAGCACGAGATGTTTCGCTTCACGCATACCTCGACGAGCCCGTGGGTCGTGGTGCGCGCCAACGATCAGCGCCGCGCGCGGCTGGAGACGATCCGGCTGGTGCTGTCTTCGGTCGACTACGAGGGGCGGGACGACGAGCTGGTGGGGCAGCTCGATCCCAATATCGTCGGCAGGGGGCCTGAGTTTTTCTACGGCGGCTGAATCTACGCCGCCCGAGTCAGCGCCTGAAGCTCCAATGCGTCCTGCAGGGCCACGTTATTTTTGCCCGTGTTTCCTGCAGCGGGCGCGGTTTCCCCGCGTGGGGGATTTCGCACAGCACGTGTCCTGATCTGGATTGACCGTTTTGAGCCACCGCGCCTGTGCCAATGCGGTGCGAGAACTTGGCGCGTCGCGGAGCGAGACGTTCGAGCGGTCGACGCCGGCTGTGCGTCGACACAGGCAAGGTTGATGCAACTCTGGTTGATCGAGGCGCATCGCTGCTGCGCGCGCTACGTTCCCATCGCTTTCGTTGGTGCAACGCGAGTTCAGACCGACCCGGCGCAGGCAAGCAGAACTGGGCTCGGCAGGCTGTCGGATTTTACGGCCAGATCGACGGGCAAACCTGTGTGCGCGTTGACGACAAGCGAAGCGCGGAAGGCGGGGCGCTGCTCGGCGGCCATGTGTTCGAGCAGGGTCAGCATGTGAACGCGGCGCAAGTTCCGATCGTAGGTCTGGAAAAGTGCGCTCGCCATGGTGCCCTCGTGGTTCCGTCTCGTCGCGTTGGTTCGACGAGGCCCATGCAAGGATTCAGCCAGAACGAGCTATTGCCGGGACAGAGCAATCGAGGGGGAGAAAGCGATTGGCGGCTTTCACCGGCGCAAACGCAGTTGCCCGCAACCCGGCCTGTGGAGGCGCGGTGCGGGGGGCATGCTGGATCAAGGGGTCAAGGCTGCACGGCGGACTCGGTCCAGGCTTTGAGACCTGACCGGCCGCCGCGCAATCCTACTGCCGGGTACGCAGGAACAGGATCCACGGCAGGCGGATTATTACACTTGAAGTGTTGCGGATTTGCAAATGCGCGATTCCTGCGGCGTTTTTTCAGCATTCGGGTCTAAGAAAAGCCATTCCTCCAGGAATCTCGCCAGCCACCGGCGCACATTTGGGCCGTGCGAGACATGGTCGGCCAATTGCTGGTTGCGGGGCGTTGCCCCGGGCAGGCCGAGCCGGTGCTCGTTGCGGCCACTCCAGCGCGCCGCCATCGCATAGGTGATCTCGGGGTGGAATTGCAGGCCGAACGCGGCCGGCCCGTAGCGCAGCGCCTGGTTGGGAAACGGCCCCGGCGCGAGGGCCAAAGCTTCGGCTCCTGATGGCAGCCCGAACCCCTCGCTGTGCCACTGGTAGCACAGGCTCGGCCATGCCCCGCCGATCGTTGCCGCGGGCTGCGGTGTGATCGCGTGATAGCCGATCTCGACATGCCCCGACGGATCGGGCGCGACCTTTGCGCCCAGACACAGCGCCATCATCTGCGCGCCAAGGCATATGCCGAGAAACGGCGCCTCTTCCCGCAAGGCCAGTGCGACGAGGCCGATCTCGCGCTGCACATAGTCGTCCGTATCGTTGGCGCTCATCGGGCCGCCGAGGATCACCGTTCCGGCGTGACCGGCCAGCGTATCGGGTAGTGGATCGCCATAGCGGGGGCGGCGCACGTCGAGCCGGTGGCCGCGCGCCTGCAAGAGGTGGCCGACGTGGCCCGGCGTCGAATGCTCCTGATGCAGAATGATCAGGACAGGCTTGCGGGCGGCGCGGATTGCGCCGTCACGTGCGCCATGACCTGCCTCAGGCACTTCCCCGCTATCCATGCGTCCCCCCGCCGGCAGCATGCAAATCCATTGCGTCGTTCAGCCCTTGCCTTCCACGATCCGCCGGCCGAGCGACCAGCGATGCACTTCCGAAGGGCCATCGTAGATCCGGAATGCCCTGACGTCACGGAAGATGCGCTCGACCACGGTGTCGCGGGTCATGCCGAGGCCACCCAGGATCTGCAGACTACGGTCGGCGACGCGCATGATCGCCTCCGACGCGATCACCTTGGTCATCGAGCTCTCGGTTGCCGCGTGGCCGCCGCGATCGAGCACTTCGGCGCAGTGGCGTATGGCGAGCCGGGTGACGTGGATATCCATGGCGTTGTCGGCGAGCATGAAGCTGACGCCTTCGTGGTCTCCTAGGCGTGAACCGAACGCCATGCGGTTGCGCGCGTACCCTGTCGCGATCTCGTGTGCGCGCACGGCCGAGCCGAGCCATCGCATGCAGTGCGTGAGCCGGGCCGGGGCGAGGCGCACCTGCGCATAGCGAAACCCTTTGCCGGCTTCGCCTAGGACGGCATCGGGGCCCACGCACAGGCCATCGATCTCGATTTCCGCGTGGCCGCCCATGAACGACGTGTCCATCGTATCGAGTCGCCGCACGATGCGGAACGCCGGGTTTGGCAGGGGCACGAGGAACATCGTGGCATCGCCGGGCGCATTGCCGGTACGCGCCATGATGATCGTAAAGCCCGCACCATCCGCGCCCGTCGTCAGCCACTTGCGCCCGGATATGATGAAGCCGTCGCCATCGCGCGCGGCCCGCGTCGCGAGCATCGCGGGATCGGAGCCTGCGCCCGGCGGCGGTTCCGTCATTGCAAAGCACGAGCGCACGCGGGCTTCCGCGAGAGGCCGGAGGAACTGCTCTTTCTGCGTGGGATTGGCGACGACCGAGAGCAGATGCAGGTTGCCCTCGTCCGGCGCCTGGATGTGCAGCGCGACCGGGCCCAGCATCGAATATCCCGCAGCCTCGAACACGGCGGCTTTGGCGACGTGGCTCAACTCGAGCCCGCCATACGCTTTGGGGGCATGAGGTGCGAGCAAGCCTGCCGCATGAGCCTCGGCGTTGAGGTCGGCCCTGAGATCGTCGCTCGGCCCATGCTCGCCCCAGCGCGGGTCGCTCTCGAACGGCACGATCTCGTCGCGCACGAACGTACGTACGCGAGCCGCGAGGGCCTCGATCTCGGCGTGCGCGGTGGCTTGCATGATGTCGTCCTGGCTGGAGGCGGCGCGACATGGCCGGCCAGCACAACAAAGCAGGAATGCACGCGTTCGCCAACTCGGGCTTGCGGGAGCTACCCCCGTCGCGACGCCTTGATCGCCCGCCACACGCGCTCCGGTGTCAGGGGCATGTCGATGTGGTGGATGCCGTAGCCCTTCAGGGCATCGACGACCGCCGACACGATGGCGGGTGGGGCGCCGGTCGCGCCGGCCTCGCCTGCACCCTTCACGCCGAGCGCGTTGGTCTTGCACGGGATGATGTTGAAGTGGCCGTCGACGTGGACCATGTGATGCGCGCGTGGCATCGCGTAGTCCATGTACGACGCGCTGAGAAGCTGCCCGTCCTCGTCGTACACGATGGCTTCCGTGAGCGCCTGGCCGATGCCTTGCGCGATGCCGCCGTAGGCCTGGCCGTGGACGATGAACGGGTTGAGCACCACGCCGCAGTCATCGATCGCGACGAAGCTGACGATCTCGACATCGCCGAGATCGGGATCGACTTCGACTTCCGCGATATGAGCGCCGTTGGGGAAGTTCTCGTGCTTGCCGTTGAACGTCACTTCCTCGTCGAGGCCCGGCGTCGTGCCTTCCGGCAGCCGGCTTGGGTCATGCGCGGCGCGCGCGACGTCAGCAAGGGGAATGCTCGAGGTTGCCGTGGCGAACACGCCGGCCGCGAACGTCACCTGCTCGGGGGTCGATTGCATGAGGTGGGCGGCGATGCGCTTGCCCTTCGCGATGATCGCATCGCTGGCCATCTTCAAACCGGAGCTTCCAACCATCGAGGAGCGCGAGCCGAACGTGCCGGCGGACGTTTCAGCCGCCGTGGCGGTGTCGCCCTGGACGAGATCGACCTTGTCGAAGTCGACGCCGAGGAATTCGTGGACGAGCTGCGAGTAGACGGTGTGGTGGCCCTGGCCGTGTGAGTAGGTGCCGGCGAAGATCGTCGCGCGGCCGTCGGGTTCCATGCGGATGCGCATGCCCTCCTGCGGGCGGCTGCCGGCGCCTTCGATGAACACGGCGAGGCCGCGCCCACGTAATTTTCCGCGTGCGGCGCTTTCCTGGCGCCGGGCCTCGAAGCCGGTCCAGTCCGCCGCTTCGAGCGCCATGTTCATGGTGCCGTCGAAATCGCCGGAATCGATGGTGAAGCCGAGCTGCGTTTTGTAAGGCATCGCGTCGGGCGGGATGAAGTTGCGACGGCGGATCTCATCGTGCGGCAGGCCGGTGGCCTCGGCCGCGGCGTCCATCAGCCGCTCCATGATGTAGTTGGCCTCGGGGCGCCCCGCGCCGCGATAGGTATCCGTGCAGATCGTGTTGGTGAACACGGGCTTCACCGAGAAGTACATGTCCGGCACGACGTACACGCCCGGCATGATGCGCCCGCCGCCGTTGTGCGCGAGGCGCACGCCGTTCTCGGAGAGATACGCGCCGCAATTGAGGATCGTCTCGACCTTCAGCGCGACGATACGGCCGTCTGCGTCGAGACCCATCTCGCAGGCGTTGACCTGATCGCGACCGTGATAATCCGACATGAAGGTTTCGAGCCGGTCGCCGAGCCACTTCACGGGCCGGCCCAGCTTGCGGGCGGCGAACGCGACGCACGCCGTTTCCGGGTACATCTTGCTGCGAATACCAAAGCCGCCGCCGGTGTCCTTCGAGATGACACGGACCTTGGCCATATCCATCTTGAACAGGTTCGTCGCGAACGCCGTCTGCAGGCGGCGGCCGCCTTGCGTGGGCGAGTAGACCGTCAGCACGCCGGTTGCCGTGTCGAATTCGGCGGCGACCACGCGCGGTTCCATCGGGGAGACCGCGATGCGCTGATTGACGAGATCGACGCGCACGCGTTTGGCGCTTGCGGCCAGTTTGGTGTCGACGGCGGCGCGGTCGCCGTGCTCCCAGTGCACGACGAGATTGCTGTCGAACTCGGGCCAGACCTTGGCCGCGTCCTTGTCGAGCGCCTTGCCGGTGGCGACAACCGCGGGGAGAAGCTCGTAGTCGATGTCGACGGCGTCGGCGGCCTCGCGTGCTTCTTCGGCCGTCTCCGCGACGACCATCGCGATGCATTCGCCCGCGAAGCGCGTGCGGTCGACCGGCAGTACACGCCGCAACGGACGGCTCTGCGGCCTTCCCGAGCGATCCTCGAATACGGCGTCGCTGACCATTCGGCCAACGCCGGCCTGATCGAGCTCGGTGCCCAGCAGAATATCGATCACGCCGGGCATCGCGCGGGCGGCGGCGGTATCGATCGAGTTGATCAGCGCGTGCGCGTGCGGCGAGCGCACGAACGCGGCCCACGTCTGGTTAGGCAATGTGATGTCGTCGGTGAACTCGCCCCCGCCGGTGACCAGCCGCACGTCTTCCTTGCGCCGCACCGGCTGCCCGATTCCGAACTGCCCCATCTCGCCCGATCCCCTGCCGTGACGTCGTTGATATCGCGATGCGCCTCTAAGCACGTTTGCCGCGCTGCGCCAACTCGTGGGCAGCGGGAGCAAATTGGCATCGGCAGGTTGCGCTTAATGCTGGGGATATCGGGTGGTGCAACTGGAGGGCGGTCCAACCTCTGATTAAGTCGCGCAGGACAAACGTTGTGATTCGGATTTTGGAGGATGCTCATGGCCAAGCTCGGTGCACTCGTCGCGGTGGTTTTTCTGGCGCTGCAGAGTGCGGGCTGCTCCGTCTACATGGCGGCGAACCAGCCGGGCCAAAAGGATCTGGCCCTGCTCACCAAGGGCCAGCCGCGCGCCAAGCTGACCGCCGAGTTCGGCCAGCCGCTTCACACCGAGGTCAAGGACGGCGTCCGCAAGGACATCTTCCAGTGGCAACAGGGCTATCATGCCGGCGTGCGTGCTGGCCGCGCGGTGGGGCATGCCGCCGCCAACGTCGCGACGCTCGGCTTGTGGGAAGCGGTGGGAACGCCGGTCGAAGGCTACATGAACGGCACCCAGTTGAGCGCCGAGGTCACCTATGACCGGGAAGACCGCGTCGCTGTTGTCGTTCCGCTGAAGGGCGAGCAGGAAATCGTTACGGGCAGCACGCCGCCCAAGCCGGAGGCGAGAGAGAAGGTTCAAGCGGCGAACTAAGGACAGATCGCAGAATAACCGCTACGAGTTCTCCGGTCTGCGTGGGCTGATTGTATAGTTTCATTCGGGATGGAAGTCATCGCCGACAAGCTTGACCGCCGCCAACTCGGCTTTGCTGACCTTGATGCCTTTCTCATAGGTTCGCGTGTCGACGGCGCAGTCGATTTTCAATCCGGTTTTTGTCGTGGTCGCGCCGATCAGCTCGACCA
>CAMDPA010000139.1 GCA_945903565.1 Devosia equisanguinis
CAAGAGGTGCGCCGCCTGACGGCTCGCGCCTCTCTCGACATCATCGGCGTCCCCTGCTTCCGCCGATGATCATCCGAACCCGCCGAAGCGGCCAAGTCGTGTGCTATCAAAACCAGACAAGTCCAAAAGCTACTGACAAGTCGAGCGAAACATCCGCACCGAGCGTGTACTCGACCATCTCGGTCATCACTCGATGGCCGTACCCCCGGTGCTGTGGAGGAGCCGGTGGCGGTCCGCCGTGCTCGGACCACCGCATCTGGAAAAGTGGTTGTGCGTTATTCGCAACATTTTCCCAAACGATCCGGACCGAGCCCGCCGTGTTGGACAACGAGCCGTACTTCCCCGCATTGGTCGCCAGCTCGTGGATGGCCATGCCGATCGCCTGTGCCGCCGTTGGCTTGAGCTGGACCGGTGGCCCATCGAGGATGACGCGGGTGCCGATGAGGTTCGTGAAATGAATGAGCTGCGAGCGCAGCAGATCGCCTGCGTCGACGCCCTGCCACTCGGAACGGACGAGCAGATCGTGGCACGCGGCCAACCCGGCCAGCCGCTCGCTGAATGCCTCGGCGAACACCTCCGGGTTGCCCTCGCCAGCCGTTTGCAACGCGACGGCCTGCACGACCGCCAGCAGGTTCTTCGCGCGATGGTTGACCTCTTTCATCAACAACACCGCGTGCTCCTCCGCGCGCTTCCTCTCGGTAATGTCACTGATTACACCGGCCGTGTAGTTGCGGTGTTCAATGGCACCTCGCACGTGTGTCGCCGTCACCCGTACCCACACGGTTTGGCCGCCCTTGCGTACGTAGCGCTTTTCGGCCTCGTAGACCGGCGTCTGTCCCTTGAAGAAGCTCGCCAGTCGCTCGCGGTCCGCGTCGCGATCATCGGGGTGATCCAGGTCGATCGGCCCCATGCCATTGAGGAGTTCCTCGCGACTATAGCCGGTGATCTCGCAGTAGCGTTCGTTCACGCGCCGGAAGCGCCCATTCGGATCGATCTGCGCCGTGCCTACGGCAACGTGCTCGAAATACCCGCGGAAGTCCGCTTCGCTCTCGCGCAGCGCCGTTTCCCGCGCGTCGATGAGCGCACGCGCCGCCGCCAGCGCGCTGGACACCTCGTCGAGCTCGCGGACGTTCGATGGCTGTATCGTCGGCTCGCGGCCATCGCCGACGGCCATGGCGGCGTGGGCGACGCTGGCAACGCGCCGGCTCATTTGCCGGCCGACCAGGAACGCCAACCCGCCAGCCGTCGAGAGCGCCGCGAGGCCGAGCGCGAGTATGAACTGCAGGGAGTACTTGACCGACTCCTCCAGCTGCCGCGTCGGCACGCCGAGCGCCACGGTCCACCCGTTCGACGGCAATTTGACAAAGTAAGCGGAAACGGAAACGCCCTCTTTATTGATGAGCGCGTAGGCGCCGCGTGTGCCCGTCGCGTGTGCAGCCGCGGCCTCGGGCACAGCCGGTTGCCCAACAACGATTTCCGGCGCAAGCGTGCGCGCCACGATGATGCTCTTGCGGTCGATGACTTGGCCGACCCAGCCCTCGCGAAGCCGCTCCTCACGCAAGGCTGTCGTGAGATCCTCCGGCTCGACCGTGACACCGACCAGGAGTTTAACCTGCCCGTCGCGGATCACAGGTGCCCATGCGGTAAAGACGTGCCGCACGGTCACTGCACCGGTGAACAGGTTGGCAATGTGCACCGACTTTCGCGCCAACGCCTCGGCAATTCCTTCCACATCCCCGGCGTTCGGCAGCTTCTCGCCGAATGGCCGCCGCGTATTGAGCAGCATTCTGCCATCGGGGTCGGCCAACGCCACAGCGCGGCCGACGTTGCCTGCCTCCATCGCGCGTTTGGCAAAGTCGTAGAACGCCTGCAGATCGCCGTGCAGCACTTCAGGTGAATTGGCGAGCGTGACGGCAAGCTCCCGCAGGGTCTGAAGATAGCGCTCGACCTTGTTGGCGGCAGCCTCCGTGCGGTGCTCGAGGTCGGTGAGCCTCGCCCGTCGTTCGGCGGTTGCGAGCTGATGAGCGACGACGCTGGCAAACACCAGCACCGGGAGCAGGGCCGCCACGGCCAGGGCAAACAGCCACGCGCCGATGCCAGGGTGCTTCAGCGCGGCAACACAGCGATCGAACAACGTGTCATTCGCCCGCCGCCAACGGGCGGTCTCTCCAGGCATAATCACCGTTCCTTGCGTCGGCCCGAAACGCCGGCGCGCCATGTCCAAGCCGATCAAAAATATTCGGCACGCTCGACACTCGGATCGATCGCTTATACCCCGACCGTCAGCTCATCACCAGCCCGGCAATGGCAGTCCAACGACGGCTTCGCGCTACGCCCATCCCGAAGCCAGCGCATCGATGCGTTCGGCTGCTTCCGTCATCAATCGCCGTGTCAGCTCGCCCGCCGGCATCGCGCGGCCAAGGCCCGCGGCTTGCCCAGCCCACAACGGTGTGAAATCGACCGAGCCCGTGGCTTCGGCCGTGGCGCGGATCGGGCCGCCGGCGTTGGCGGCAAGCGGGAAGGCGGGCGCGTCCGGCGAGATCGGGCCGACCTCGCGCATCATGCGGTTGAGAATGCCGCGCGCGGGGCGGCCGGAGTAGACGTTGGTGAGCGCGGTGGCGTTGTCGGCGGCGCTGGCGAGGGCCGCGCGGTGGCCAGCGTGAACCTTGGCTTCGGGGCAATGCAGATACGCGCTGCCCACTTGAACCGCCGAAGCGCCAAGCGCGAATGCCGCCGCGATCCCGCGCGCGTCCGTGATGCCGCCCGCCGCAATCACCGGCACGTGCACGGCATCGACGATCTGCGGGACCAGCGCCAGCGTGCCGGCCTGCGTGGCGATGTCGTCGGTCAGGAACATGCCGCGATGACCGCCGGCTTCGTAGCCCTGCGCGATGATCGCGTCGCAGCCGTTCTGTTCCAGCCAACGCGCTTCCGCGACCGTGGTCGCCGACGACAACACGAGCGCGCCGGTCGCCTTCACGCGGGCGAGCAGATCGGCCGGCGGCAGGCCGAAGTGGAAGCTCACGACCTCCGGCTTGAAGCGCTCGACAAGCGCGCACGCGGCATCGTCGAACGGGCGGCGCTCCGCAGCGTTCGAGGGCGCGGCGGGATCAAGGCCGAGTTCGCGATAGTACGGCGCGAGGCGCTCCTTCCAGCGCGCGTCCTTCGCAGCATCGGGTGCAGGCGTGATGTGGCAGAAAAAGTTGACGTTGAGCGGCCGCGACGCGCGCTGCCGGATCACGCCGAGGTCCTTGCCCATCTGCTCCGCACTCGACATCGCGCACGGCAGCGCACCGAGGCCCCCGGCTTCGCATACAGCGATGGCGAGTTCCGGCGTGCCGGGCCCCGCCATCGGTGCGAGCAGCAGGGGAAGGTCGATGCCGGCCATGTCGGTGAAACGCGTGGGGTAACGCATGGCGTACTGCCTCTCACGAAGTGGGCGTATGTGCCGATCGAGCTACTCCAGCGGCTTGGCGGCCCACTCTTCAATTCGACTTCCGACCAACGCGGACAGGTTCGGCACACCAGCCATGCCGATTGCGGCGGTCAGATGCTGCTTGATCGTATCGATCAACCCGACGCCTTCATAGATCATGCCGGTGTAGAGCTGCAGCAGCGAGGCGCCGGCTTCGATCTTGGCGAGTGCGGTTTCCCCTGAATCGATGCCGCCCGCACCGATCAACGGCATGCGACCCGCGGTAATCCTGGCGACACGCGCCAGCATCACCGTGGAACGATGAAACAGCGGACGGCCGGAAATGCCGCCGGCCTCACGCGCGGTCTCGAGATCCTTCAGCCCATGCCTGGAAATCGTGGTGTTTCCGACGATCACGCCATCGACGGCATGGGCCAGCATGCGCGACAAGATCGGCTCGAGATCCTCGTCCGCCACATCCGGTGCGATCTTGACCAGGATGGGAACGCGACGGCCACCCGCAGCGACGAGACGTTCCCGCTCCGCCATCACGCGTTCGAGCAGGGCATCGAGAGCTGCAGGGGCTTGCAGATCGCGCAGGCCGGGTGTGTTGGGCGAGGAGATATTGGCGGTGAAGTAGCTCGCGACATTGTTGAACGCAGCGATGCCCTTGACGTAGTCGCCGGCGCGGTCAGTCGACTCCTTGTTGGCGCCGACGTTGACGCCGACGATGCCGAACGGCTGGCGCTGCTGGAGACGGGCGAGCGCCGCTGCGTGGCCGCCGCTGTTGAAGCCCAGGCGGTTGATGACGGCGCGGTCACGGATCAGACGGAACACGCGCGGCGCCGCGTTGCCGGGCTGGGGCAGCGGCGTGATCGTGCCGATCTCGGCGAAACCACAGCCCAGGCCAAGAATAGCGTCGGGCACGCGCGCGTCCTTGTCGAAGCCCGGCGCGATGCCGACCGGATTGGGGAAATGCAAACCGAACGCATCAACGGCCAATCGGGGATCATCCGGGCCGGACGGCTTGGGGTAGAGACCCTTCTCGAGGGCCTTCAGGGTTGCCTCGTGCGCCTGCTCGGGCGGCAGCATCAACAGCAGCGGCTGGGCGAGTTTCGACAGACCGGAGATCATGATGCGATGTCCTTGGGAAGCATGGGAATACCGTGGGCGTCCAGCGGCGCAAGCGTCACGCTGATTGCGGCGGACACGTCGAGAGGTCCATACAGATGCGGGAACAGCGCGCCACCACGCGACGGCTCCCAGCGCAGTACCGAGCCCAGTTTGGCGGGATCGAGCGCGACGACTACCAGGCCGGGCTGGCCCTTGAAATGCTTGGCGGCGGTGCCGGCGAGCTGGTCGGCGGCGGACAGGTGGATGAAGCCGTCGCGCGCGTCGTCGGCGGAGCCCGCGTAGTGGCCCGCGCGCACCGCGTCACGCCAGTCCTGCTCGGTCAGGATTTTGTAGATGATGTCTTGGCGGGGGGCAGGCATAGCCGGACTCTCCATGATCCACGGAGGCGACACATACACGATTTCGGGGGTGCGGTAGCGCGCGCGATGCCGCTGGCCGGGCCAAACGCGACATCAGATGCCGTCGCCGGTGATCCGCTTGAGGCGTTCGCGCGCCATCGACCGGAGCGCGCTGCCGTCCGGCGCCTGCTCGATGGCTTTGCGGTAGTCATCGCGGGCCAGCGCCACGGCGCCGCCGCGTTCATGCACGCCGCCACGGTTGATGTAGTTCATTACGTTGCGCGGCTCCAACGCGACCAGGCGGTCATAGTCCTCGATCGCAGCGGCGTGATTTCCGGTCGCCATTCTCGCTTGGGCCCGCGCACGATAGCTGGAGGCATCGCCAGGTCTCAGCCGGATCGCCTCGTCGAAATCCTTGATCGCGGCATCGTGCTTGGCCGCCCGCGACAAGGCGAGGCCGCGGATGTAGTAGGAGTTGGAATTGGTCGACTAGAGCGTGAGCGCGCGGTCGAGATCGCTGATCGATTCCTCGACCTTGCCGCGCATGAAGTGCACGAACCCACGGCCCCGCAGCCCCGCCGCGCTGTCCGGCCTGAGCCGCAGCGCCTCGTCGAAGTCCGCCAGCGCGCGCTCCAGGCGGAACAACTGCATGTAACATTCCCCGCGCATCACGAACGCGTCGACGAGGCCGGGGTTGATGCGGATCGCCTCGTCGAAATCGGCGGTCGCGCGGTCGCACAAGCGTTTGTTGAGGAACGCCGTGCCGCGAATGGCGAAGGCGGCGGCCGAGCTTGGGTTGATACGCAGCGCATCGCCGGCTTCAGCGATGGCCTTGTCGTAGTGCTTGTCCTTGAGCGCGACCGCCGCCCCCATCAACGCCGCTTCCGCCTGTGGCCGCTCTTGTGGTTCACGCGTGGCGACGGGAGGGCTCTGCGTGCGCGCGACGGAATAGCTGGCGTCGGGCTCTTCCCAAATGTCGCCACGGCCGGGAGCACCCAGAAAGGGGCCTGATCTTGGTTGGCCCGCGACGGCAGCAATCGCCGGCTCCAGCGCAACGGCCGCATCGAAATCGATCTTGGCCGACGCGGCGTTGCCCTGCATTAGTCTGGCGTGGCCGCGATGATAGTATCCTAGCGCATACAGCGGCCGCAGCCGGATCGCCTCGGAATAGGCCGTGATCGCCGGTTCGAAGCGGCCCGCCAGTTCATGCGCGCGGCCGCGGTGATGTAACCCGCGTTGTCCAGCGGCTTGAGCTTGATGTACTTGTCGAACGAGACCAGCGCTGGAACGTAGGCGCGTCTCATGATGTGGGCGGCGCCTGCGTTCAACAGTGCGTTGCCGTTGCTCGGATCGCTCGCCAGCACCTTGTTGAAATCTTGCAGCGCGCGGTCGTGAGCGCCATTGCGCAGATAAGCGAGGCCCCGCAGGTTGAGCGCCTCCATCAAGCGCGGGTTAAGCAGCAAGGCCTCGTTGAGTTCGGCGACCGCCGTCTCGAAGCGCCCACGCCGGTAGTTTTCCTGGCCACGTCTCATGGCGGTATCGGCGGCCTGCTGTTCCGCCTCGGTCGGCAGGCGTGTGACCGAAAGTGGAGCGGGGGCCGCAGTGGCGGCAGGCGGCGCCGTCGATGGCGCCGGTCCGGTCTTGTTCGCTTTGGCGGCCGGCTTTGCCGCAGGAGTCGCGCGCTCCGGCGCACGGCTGCCACTCAGCCAATCGCTGTCCTGTGCGCGGGCGGTCGAGCATGCTGTTATCGCGGTCATGGCAAGAGCCGCAATGGGCAGGAAACAACGCATGCCAGTGACCCTCGGAGCCGGTGCAATCAAGTTAGCCCGGCCGATAGGGTGTGTGCAACAAGATGTCTTGGCGAATTGCTACTTGATTGCCGCGCGATCCTTGTCCGCCATTCCAACCAGCAACGCGCGGCCGTCGGGCATCACGCGGAATTCACCGAACCGCGCGGCCTCCCATCTGCCCGCCGTTCGTTCCGCGAAGAACCACGCGTCCGTGACGACGATCCAGCGCCGGTTCTTGAAGCTGAGATTGACGCCGATCTCATCGGCGGCGAGCTTCATGTTTGGCTCGCCGATACGCTTCAAGCTGAGCACGCCGTTTCCATCGAGCGTGCCGATCGCCTGCGGGCGCGGTCCCGTCAGCGGATTGTGACGAAGCGCGGCGTCGGGCAGCGCGAACCGCAGCGCCATGTAGTCGCCCTGCATCAGCGAGCGCGGATCGACCGGCGCCAGCGCAATGAACACCGGGCGGCCGTCACGGATCAGTGTCTCCTTCTCGTGGATCGCCTGCGCGCAAACGCCGGCTACGACGATCAGCCCAGCCGCCGCGAGGCCACGTGCGAGCATCGGGGGCATTGTCGGCACGCCAGCGCGCGCGGGCAGCCCATCGAGCCGCAACCGCGCGCCGGAGATCAGCGCCACGCCGCCGAGCAACGCGCCGGCCACGCCGAGGATCGCGGCCTTCTCGGTCAGCGACAGCGCGAGATTGTAGTAGAAGCTACCCGCGATCCACAGCCCGGCAACCACCGCTGCCAGCGCAATCACGCGGCGTCCGGTCGTCAAGGCGACTGCGAGCACGAGTGCGACAGCGCCAAGGCCTGGCATCAGCCAGGACAGCGCCACGACAATCGCGGTGATGGCAGCGCCGACGCTGGTCCGCATGATCGCGTGCTGCCGCAACAGCAGCGCCGCACCGGCAATCGCCATCAACAACCCGAGCCCGCGCTGGACGAATGCCAAGACCGGCATTGCCGTCATCGCGCCGTCGAAACGGCGACCCGAACCAAGCGTAGCGTCGAGCAGGAACGTCGGTCCCGCGCCATACGAAAGACCGACCAGCGCCGCCGCGATCCAGCCGATCACGATCGCGTCGATGTTCGATGGGCAGCGCAACGGCTCGAGCCAGTGGCGATTGCGGTTGAGCGCGAAAACGGCGGCGGCCCAACCCGCCGCGAGCATGCTCCACGCCAGGCCAAGCGCGACCGGGTCGACGGCGTAGAACCGGCGCGGCGCGACCAACGCGATGCTCGCGGCAAATCCAGCGGCCGCGATCGCACCGAGCAGTCCCCCCGCCCACGGTTTGCCCAGCCCCAGCGCGATTGCCAGCGCGGCACTACCGATCAGCAGCGATGCCCACGCGGGCGGCAGATCACGGAACAGCGCAAACACGAGCAGCAGCGTGCCGGCGGCGAACGCGACCGTGGCGAGTTGCTCGACGAACAGGCTTTCCGCCTTGCGCAGAAACGCGAGGCCGGCAACTCCCATTGGGAGGCCGATAACATAAGTCATCGGCCCTTTCTGAAAGGCGCTGCCGAAGAAGATCGCCAAGGCGACGATGAAGGGGATCGCGGCCAGTATGGCGCCAAGGCCGCTCAGAATTACGACGGGCCAGGCGCGCGGCGCGGCCGTCTGCGGCTGGCGCTGGCCGAGCGCGGTCGCCGGTTGTGCGGCATCCCCGCCAATATTCTGAAGCGCGATCACGCTGACGGCGATCACAACGGCGGCGCCAAGGCCCACGACCACGAACGCCATCGCTTCGGCGGGGCCGTGACCCGATACGATGGCGCGCGCCATCCCTGTGATCAGCACGACGTCGATGGCGAACACCGTGCAGGCGAGCAGCAGCATGTCGCGGGGCTTGTTCGCAGCCAAGACGTTCACCGTTCCAGTCAACGCGGCAAGGCCGAGCAGCACGATATCGAATTTGGCGTTCGGCCAGCCAAAGACCGCCGTTGCGCTGAAGGTCGTTATGTTCGCGAGCGTCAACATCAGCGCGACACGAAATGCCCATCGGCGCGTGCCGAGCCACGCGCCGATGATCGAGTTGGGGCTCAACGCCGCGCAGATGCCGAGCGCCATGATCCAAGTCATGGCGAGTACGAAGGACGGCGAGCCGAGCACGAACAGCTCGAATACATTGTTTGGCGCGCTGCGAAACGGCGTGCTCATGACACCAGACGATTGCTGAAACAATGCAACCGCGGTCATCGTAACAATCGCCCATGGCGTCCAGATCGCATCGCCGCGCGCCGCGAGCGCCCACGGCAATGTCAGCGCCGCCCAAGCGACGAACAGTTGCCAGGCATCGGCGCCGGTTTGATAGGTCTGCCCGATCAGCGCGAGCATGCCGCCGGTCGCCGCGAATCCGGCAAGCAGCGACGGCGCCTTCAGCGATGGCCGCGCGATGGCGCCAAGGCCGCCCGCGATCATTGCCGCGCCGACCAGACCGAAACGGCCGAAGCGTCCAAGGCCGTCCCAGTTGGCGGCGATCCACAGAATGAGACCAAAGCCCATCAGTCCCGCGGCGCCGATCAGCGCGCCGAAGTGCAGCCCGCGTTGCGACAGCGGTGGGGCGGCGTCGTGGTCGAGTTCGACAACGGAGGCGGTCATGGGAATTGCTCCTGATCGAATTCAGAATGATCCGACGGCAAAAGGGGCCAATCCCTTCGGACCAGCCCCTTCCTTGCCTCAGCGGTCGATGCCCATCAGCAGCTTCTCGGCCTTGGCGTCTTCCAGGCGGTTGGCGAGGCGCTTGCCCTCGTGTTCGTCGCGCTGCGTCTTGGCGAGCGTGAAGCAGGCGCCGACGAGGAACACATTGGCCATCGCCATGTAGCCCTTCATCCAGAGGTCGCCCGGCAGCGCCCAGACGCCGACGGCGGTCATGAAGGCGGCAGCGCCGAACGAGACGTAGGTGAACATAACCCCGGCGGGTGAGGACGTTTGATTCATGGCAGGGGTGCTCCAGGATGTGATGTGGGGGATGGGGGCGTGGGCTTGGTAGGTCTCAGGTTGGGCGGAGGCGGCGCTGCTGTGGCGTACGCGGTCGCGCAGAGCCGCATGGGCATGAAGATTCGACATGGCTCAGGTTTCCTCAGGCTTTCGGTGTGGGGTCGGTAGGTGGCGAAGCCGGCGACGTCGCAGCCTTGGCCCTGAGACGGGCGAGCACGTCGTTCGGCGGGGTCCGCAGGCGCGGGCCAAAACCAGCGTCGGCGAGCCGGTCATCGAGGTTCTTGCCGGACGCCTCGCGCTCCAGCTCTTCGAGCGCGGCGTGAACGTCCTCGTCCTTGGATTGGCGCTCCTTGATACGAGCCAGCGTACCCTCCGCCTCGCGCAAGGCGCCGGTGCCGATGATGACGGCGCGACGGCCATTGGCTCCGGCCCGATGCAGGGCCTCCTGAACGCGCGCCATCTCCAGGCCGCGGCGCAATTCCTGCAGACGCTTGCGGCCATGCTCGGTCAGTTGGCGCAGGCGGGCGATGTCGGCGTCGAACCGCTGGATCGCGGCGCGGCGCTCCTTGCGCTCGTCCTCGGTGGCCGCGATCACCGTGGCGGCCTCGTTGGCGAGATCCTCGCGCCCACCCTGGATGGCGGAAATGGCGCTGGCTTCGAGCTCGCCGATGCGGGCGTCGAGCGACTCCGCCGCGCGCTGCTCGGAGGCGCGATAGGCCATCGCGCAGGCGAGTTCCTTCTTGGAGTGTTCGAGGGCGGCGGCCGCGTCCCGGAGCTGCTGGGCGAGCAGGCGGGTGGCATTGGCGTCGAACACGGCCTCTTCGGCCTCCGCGACGGCTCCACGCACGAGTGTGGTTACAAGTTTCAACATGGCTTGGGCGCCTCCTTGGTTGCCCTGTTGCGATCCATGAACTGTGATCATACGAGTTGGTGGTTGCATGGGGAGTTCAAAGCTTCTTGCTGCATCGGCCCGGCGATGCTTCTGTTGCATCATGCGTATATCTGCTGAATATAAGCACTTTACAGCATATTTTCGCGTCGTGCCTCCAAGTGTGCGGTGAACTTGTAAATCGCATGAACTCAGTTCATAAGGTGATTTATAACTGACAGATGGAAGGCACGCAAGAAAAAACATGAACTGAGTTCACATGACGATTGCAATGGGTTAATAAGAGGTTGCGAGTGGGCAGTGGCCCCGACACGAACACGAAGCCCCAACACGAAGCCCCAACACGAAGCCAAGGACGTCTCAGGCATGGATACGCAGCCTTATCGACAGCGCCTGGAAGCGCGGATGATCGACATCGCCGAGCGGGTGATCGCAGCGGAGGGGATCGCCGCGATGCAGGCGCGGCGCGTGGCGCAGGAGGCGGATTGCTCGGTCGGCACGCTCTACAACGTGTTCGGTGGGCTCGACGGACTCGTCGTCGCGGTCAACATGCGGACACTCGCAGCGCTCGGCGAGCAGCTATCGGCCACCGCGCGCGGCGCCGAGCAAGGCACGCTGGAGCAACAGTTGATGGCGCTGGCGCTCGCCTATCGCGATTTCGCGGTTCAACAAAACCGGCGCTGGCGGGCGCTGTTCGAGCACAAGATGGAGCCGGGCAAGCCTGTGCCCGCCAGTTATCGAGAGGCTCAGGCGTCGCTGTTTGCGCTCGTCGAAGCAGCGCTGCGCGGTGTGATCGCGGACGCAACGGAGCGCTTCAGTGCGGCACGCGCGCTATTCGCAGCGGTGCATGGCATCGTCACACTGGCGCTCGACAACAAGCTTGGCGGTCAGGACGCAGCGGAGACAGAGCGGCAAGTGCGCTTCATCGTCAGCGCGGCCGCACGCGGTCTGGCGGCTAGGGTGATGGGCTCAGCGTGAGGCGAGAGGCCGTCCAACTACAACAACGCAAAGACGCTAGCCAGCGGCAGGATCTTCATGACGTTGCCGATGGTTTCTTTGTACATCGAGGTGCTGACCACGACGACGTCGCCGGATTGGAGCTGTGGATCTTCGGTGGTGCCGGCGCGGATCTCCGATACGTCGAAGCGGGCGGCGGCGCGGCCTTGGGCCGTCTGGCGGAACACCACGACGGTCGTATCGGCGGTGTCGCCGAAGCCTTCGGCCTGCGCGATCGTCTGCAGCAGCGAGGTCTTGCCGCGCATGG
>CAMDPA010000140.1 GCA_945903565.1 Devosia equisanguinis
ATCTTCGACGGGGTGGCAAGCTGCGGGCGGGCTGCGGACATGGGCCTTCTCCATCCGATTCGGATGGAAGCCCATCAATCACACCGACTCACCTCTTGTGAATCCCCTTTCTCTCTCCGCAAGCCCCTTTCTCGAGCGATTGCCCTGGATCAGCCCTGGCATGCAATTGCCAGCGCATAAGGCCTTGCCGTAAGTTGATTCTGAACGGAGTGCGGGGCGTACGAGACGCACGAGAAGGACGAAATCATGACCACGGCTTGCCGTCGGCGCATCCAGGTTTGCTTCCTGGCCGGTACGGTGATGTGGCCATGCGCGCTGCTCGCGCAGCAACCCGCCCAGCCGAGCGCAGCACCCCAAGCTGCCCCTAAGCAAGCACCGGCCAAGGCCGCCGTTCCCAAGAACGAGGCGAAAGCCAAGGCCGACAAGCCCAAGCCCGACGCGACAGCTGCCCAGAACGAGGTCGAGGCCGGCATCGCGGCGCTCGGCCAGGGCAAGAACGACGCTGCCGTGGCCAGCCTTTCGACGGCGCTGTCCGCCGGCAGCTTGCCCCCCGGCCAGACCGCGCGCGCCCTCTATTACCGCGGGGTTGCATATCGACGTCAGGCCAAGCCCGCGCAGGCGATCTCCGATCTCACCAATGCGCTTTGGATCAAGAACGGCCTCACCGAGGAGCAGCGGGCCGATGCGCTGCAGCAGCGTTCCGGCGCCTATCGTGAAGCGGGTCTGCCCGAACAGGGTGATCCCGCGCCCGCACGCACTGTCGCGGTGCCCAAGCCCAGCGCGACCGCTTCCAAAACGCCCCCAGCACCATCCCCGTTTGCAGCCGTCGCGCCACCAGCTCCTTCGGCATCAGCTAGTTCAGGCAGCTCCGTCGGCAATTTCTTCGGTTCGATCTTTGGCGGTTCCACGCCGCCGGAGACGCCGGCGCCCGCCGCGGCCGCCACTGCCGCCAGCTCCGCGCCGCAGCGGCCAGCCAGGCAGCCGCTGCCAACCGGCTTCCAAGGTTTCCCTGACGATTCTGCGACGTTCTATCAGGGGCCCAGCCGGTCATCATCCCCATCGACGCCGCCATCAGAACCGCCGGCCGCCAGCACCGTCGTTGCCAAACAAGGGACTGGCGCAACCGAGGTGAAGCCGGTTGCCCCGGCGGCCAAGCCCAAGGTCGAAGCCACGCCCAAAGCCGCGCCGCAAAAGGCTGCATCGCCGACCGAACCCCCGGCTACAACCGCAACGGCGCCAGCCAAAGCCAAGAGCACGACCGTCGTGGCCGCACGCGGCACGGCGGCAGGTGGCCCCGCGCCGGCGGGGAACATCCAGGTGCTGGTCGCCGCGGTGCGTACCGCCCAGGAGGCGCAAGGGGTCGCGAGCAAGCTGCAGTCCGGATTTGCGCGTGAATTGGGCGGGCGCGCGCCGGTCGTCGACCAGACTGTGGCTGGCTCGTTGGGCACGATCTACCGGGTGCAGGTCGGTCCGTTTGCCTCCGCGCGCGATACCGAGGCGCTGTGCGCCAAGCTCAAGGGCGAAGGCATGGAGTGCCGTGTCGTCCCGCAGTGACGCTTCGAGTTGCGCAAGAAACGACACTATTTTGCTGCCATCGGCGCAGCCTAAGACTGTTCGGCAATTGAAGCGCAACAGTTCCTCGCTATGTTGTGTCTGGCTTTGTAGCCCGTGGCAGCCGGAACACGTCCCGGCGCGCCCAGGCTGATACGCATGCCAGATCGGGAACGCGGCGGTGAGTAGCAAGAAGCGTAATCGGCCGGCCAAACTTGGCCAATCGGGCCCCGTAGACCTGCCCATCGCGGCGGAAGAGCCGGTACACCATCCCGGGCTCGGCGCGCGGTTGCGCAATTATTTCCTCACCGGCCTCGTCGTCGTCGGACCGCTTGCGATCACGATATACATCGTCTCGTGGTTCATCGCTTATGTCGATCAGTGGGTGAAGCCGCTTGTGCCGCGCGCTTACAACCCGGAAACCTACCTGCCGTTCGCGGTGCCGGGCTTCGGGCTGATATTCTCAATTGCTCTGCTCACCATGATCGGGGCGCTGGCCGCCAACCTGATCGGCCGCTCACTGATCAGTTCCGGCGAGTTATTCCTCGAACGCATGCCGATCGTGCGGAACCTGTATCGCGGCCTCAAGCAGATGTTCGAGTCGGTGGCAGCCGCGGCCCAGCCGCAACGGCAGATCGCCAAGGTCGGGCTGATGGAGTTCCCCTCGAAGGGCATTTGGTCGATCGTCTACATCACAGGGGCGGCGACCGGCGAGCTGGAAGCGGTCGCACCAGGGGGGGAACGCGACAATCTGATCGTCTGGATGCCGACGGGGTTCGTACCGCCGACCGGCTTCGTGTGTGTGGTGCCCAGGCGCGACGTCCTGCCGCTCAACATGAGCGCGGAGGATGCGGCCAAGCTCGTGATGACCGCCGGCATCGTCATCCCCGATCATCAGGCGAAGCTGCGGGAGCTTGCGCTTGCGGCCGGACTGACGCCCAAGACGGGTCCCGACTCCAAGGTCAAAACGGGTCCTACCGACAAAACGGGTCCTTACGAGAAGGCTTAATCCGCCTCCGGCGCGTGCAGGAACCACCAGGCCGCGATCTGGAACACCGCGAGGTGGATGGCGTAAATCCACAACGTATTGCGCCCGACGAAACGCATCAGGGGGGCGAGCACCGCAGGTGGCGGCGCCGGTCGCCGCTCGAACCGGGATAGCGCAAGCACCGTGCCGCCGATTGCGGCCATGCAGGCCACCGCCTGCCAGCCTTCCAACTCGAAATGGCGGATCGCGATCAAACTCAGACCGGCGAGCGCGATCAGGGCAATTGCGTCGCGTGCAGCCTTTTGGCCGGGTCCGCCGCTATCGAGACGCACGGCCAACGCCAACAGCGCCACGACTGTCACTTCGGTCGCGTACTCGAGCGACTTATTGAGCGGCTCGGCAACCAACAGCAACAGCACCGCCGCTGGCGCGAGATAGAGCGGGCCGCTGGCATGAAGCCGCTCGAAGAACGGCATCGCAATGCGGGTCAGCGCCAGGCTGATCAGGATATCGAGCCCGCGGTCCATCTTCTGGGGAAACAGCCAGCCCTCAAGTAGTGTGAGGCCGAGGCCAAGGCCGATCCAGACCGGCGGAACCCGGCTCGAGCCGGAAAAGCCGATCAGGAAGCCGAAGATGATCGCCGCGGGCCGGCCGATGATGCGGAGCCAGTTACCGTCGGCGAAGTAGAGCCCGGCGTGATCCACGATCATCAGCACGGTAGCCATGAGCTTCAGCATGTCGAGCGTCGAAACGCCCCGGACGTGGGCCTCGTTTGCTGGCATTCTGGGCCCCTGATGGTGCGTGGTCGCAGAGGCTATCGTGCCGCTAGCGTGCGGGCAGGGCAAGCCCGGTTCGCGCGCATGGCAAACATGCGGCATGCGGTTGATTTCGCGGCGACGATAGACGCATCACTGCACACATCCGTGTCACACATCTCTTGACCAGCGCGCGCCCTAGCAGGCCTACTTCTCTGCGCTGTTGCGTGGTGTTGCCGCAAAAACCCGGCAAGCAAGCGCAACGAATTCAGACCAGTTGCTCCAAGGATAATCTTGCTTAACGACCCAACAATCGATCGCCGCGACGCCTTGCGCCATGTGGCTGGAGCCATCGCATGCGCGGCAGTGTCACCCCCTGCACGCGCCGCGACCGGTGAAGCGGGACGGGCGGTCCCTTTCGGATCGGCGGTCCAGATCCCATGGCTTGTGGACAATCCGGAGTACCGCGCCGCCATCGTGCGCCATTGCAGCATTATCGTGCCGGAAGGCGGGTTGAAATGGCTGGATATGCGGCCCGACCCGAAAAGCTACTGGTTCGGCCTGGGCGACCAGCTCGTCGATTTCGGCGCACGCCACGACATGCAGGTGCGTGGTCACACGCTGGTATGGCACGGCGCACTGCCGCAATGGGCGAAGGAGCTGGGCAGCGCCACCGAGGCTACACACGCGCTGTCGGACCACATCACCAAAGTCGTCGGACGCTACGCCGGACGCATCGCGAGTTGGGATGTGATCAACGAGCCGCTGCCGGAGGACCAGCAGACCCCGAACGAGCGGCGCACCTCGATTTGGTACCGGTTGCTCGGCGAGGACTATATCGCGCTCGCGCTGCGGCTGGCGAACGCGGCCGATCCCCGAGCGGAGCTTGTCATCAACGAGTACGATCTCGAGTTCGTGGGCGCCCGCTTCGAGCGAAAGCGCGCCGGCATGCTCGACCTTCTGGAGAAGGTAAAAAAGAGCGGCGCGCCTGTGCATGCGCTGGGCCTGCAAGGCCACCTCCGAGGTGAACGCGACATCGACCGGCCCGGCCTTGCCCGCTTCATTCGCGAGGTTCGCGGGCTTGGTCTCGACATTGTCGTCACCGAGCTCGATGTCATGGACTACAGTTTGCCGGGCGATGTCGCCGAACGCGACACAGCGGTGGCGGCACGCGCCGCCGCGCTGCTCGACGTGGTGTTCGAGAACTGCACGCCGCGCGCGGTGCTGACCTGGGGCCTGAGTGACAGGCACGTTTGGGTTCCCGACTATTTCAAGCGTCGCGACAAACTCCCAAATCGCCCGCTTCCGCTGGACGAGAATTACGCGGCAAAACCCTTTCAGCGCGTTCTGGAGCGGTTTGGAGCAAAAGTGCGGAACTAACCGGGACGGGTGGCCGGGAGCTGGCCGCATTCATCAAGCAGGACCGGGCGAAGTGGGGCCCGGTCGTGAAGCAATTGAACCTGAACTTGGATTGATCGTGATCGGTGGAGTGCTCGGCGGGGTCTGACCCTCTCTCTCTCGCTTGGTCGCAACGACGCAGGGAGCCGCGAGACAGAAGACTATTGCGGTTGCAAGATGGGGTCAGACCCGCAGGGTCAGACCCCTTTTCCCCAGATGGGGTCAGACCCCCGTCGTGCGCTTTTCGATCTCGAGCATCTTCTTGAGGCCATAGGTCTCGTGCGCGAGCTTCAATTGTTGCGTCGCGCCGCCCGTGCCAAGAAACGGATCGATCTCGTCGTTGGCCAGCGCCGCGTAGGACTGGCGCACGGCTTTGTACATCGCGGCGAACGCGGAGCCCGATGAGGCGGCAAGGCGGAAGCCGAGCTTGGCCATCTCGGCGCGCGAGATCGGGTAGCCCGCGAACCCGTCCTCCGGCGCGAACACCATCAAGGGCGCGGGCAACCGCTCGCCGATGAACCGCATGTCCTCGGGCGTACGGGTGTGGATGAACAGCATGTCCGCGCCGGCCTTGTGGAACGCTTCGGCCTTGCGCACGGCGGCGTCGCGGCCTTCGGTGCGCGTTGCGTTGGTGCGCGCGATGATGACGAAGTTCGGATCAGTCCGGGCGGCGATGCACTCTTTGATCTTCAGCACCATCGCATCGGTTTCGATCAGGCGCTCCTCGCCGACGTGATGATGGAACCGCCGCGGCAGGAACTGGTCCTCGATCTCGATGGCGGCGAATCCGGCGGCCTCGCACAGCGCGATCGTGCGGTGCATGTGGGCGGGATCGCCCCAGCCGCCACCGCCATCGAGCACGATCGGCAGTTTGCAGGCGACGCGGATGTCGACGGCAACACGCGCCATCTCGGGCAACGTAATGTTGGCTTCGGTGACGCACTGCTGCCAGCCGAGCGTGCCGCCGCCGAGATAGATCGCCTTGAAGCCCGCATCCTCCGCGAGCCGGGCCATGATCGGATTGAGCACGAGTGGAGCGACCGTCAGCTCCGGCTTGGCGATGAGTTGGCGCAGATTTTCCACGGCGAGTTTCCTGTCGTTGAAGCGTTGTCGAATTGGTGCTGATGCGATGGCGAATGCGCGATCTACTGCGAACCGGCGATGGCCGCCTGTTGTACAATCTTGCTCCAGCGCTCGATCTCCTGCTTCAGGAAAACCTCGAGCTCGGCGGGCGACGGCGAGACGACGTGCATCATGCCCATGCCCGCCATCTGCTTTTGCACCTCCGGTGCCTCGGCAAACGCCTTGATCGCCGCATTCAGCTTGGCGACGACATCTTTCGGCGTACCGGCCGGGGCCATCACCATGTGCCACGACACGGCATCGAAGCCGGGCAGGCCAGCCTCGGCCATGGTCGGAACCGCGGGCAAGGCGGCCATGCGGGTGATCGAGGATACGCCGATTGGGTGCACCTTGCCGGTCTCGATCAACTGCTGCACCAGTGCGGGATCGCCGAACGTCAGTTGCACATGGCCACCGACCACGTCGTTGAGGGCGGGCGACGAGCCGCGATAGGGCACGTGCGCGATATCGATGCCGGTCATGACCTTGAGCATCTCGCCCGCCAGGTGGGGCGTCGCGCCGACGCCGGTCGAGGCATAGGTGAGCGCGCCTGGTTTTGCCTTCGCCTGCTCGACGAGATCCTTGAGAGAGCGGATGCCGCTTTGTGCGTTGGCGACCAGCACGAACGGCACGCGCGCATAAAGAGCGACGGGCGTGAAGTCCTTCACGGGGTCGTAGGACAGCGATTTGTAGAGCGCGACGTTGGTCGTCACCGTGCCGCTCGGCGCGATCAACAGCGTGTTGCCGTCGGGCGCGGCCTTGGCGACGGAGACCGCGCCCGTGATGGTGCCGCCGCCGGTCTGGTTCTCGACGATCACCGGCTTGCCCATCAACGATGACAGTCGCGGCGCCAGCACGCGGATGATCGTGTCCATCGCACCGCCCGCCGCCAGCGGCACCACGAGCGTCATGCGGCCGGCGCCATCCTGGGCGGAGGCGGGCCCGGGCGCGGTCGCCACGAGTGCGGTCAGGCCGAGCAGTGTCAGAGCGAAGCGGCGCGGGATCGCCATGCGCGGGTTCCTATGTCGTGAGTGTCGTCGCCCAAACCTATCGCCAAGCAGCGTGCCTGTCTCGCCTCGAAGTTGCTCGCCTCGAAGTTGGCAGCCAGGTGGCGGGCTCATGCTGGCGCTTTTCCTCATGCGGTGTAGGTTGGCGGCAAACACCAGCAGCGGATGCCAACATGGACCAGTCAATGCGTGATCGCGTCGCGATCGTCACCGGCGCGAGCAACGGCATCGGAAAGGGCATCGCGGAGGCGTTTGCTGCCGCCGGCGCGAAGGTCGTTCTGGTCGCACGGCGCAAGGACGTGCTCGACGGCGTGGCGCGCGATATCGCGTCGAGTGGCGGGCAGGCGATGGCGGCACCGTGCGACGTGACCAACGAAGCCGAGGTCGTGGCGCTTTTTCAGCGCGCGCGGGACGCCTATAGCCGGGTCGATATCGTCGTGAACAATGCCGGCGTTGCGTCAGGCACGGCGATCGACGCGCTCTCGCTGGCGGCGTGGAACGATGTGGTGGCGATCAATCTCACAGCGGTGTTCCTGATGTGCCGCGAAGCCGTGAAGGTGATGAAAGCGCAAAGCCCGCAAGGCGGCCGCATCATCAACATGGGCAGCGTTTCGGCGAAGACTCCGCGCCCGGACTCGATCGCCTACACCGCGACCAAGCACGCGATCCAGGGCATGACGCATCAGTTGACGATGGATGGCCGCCAGTATGGCGTCGTCGCGTCGGTCATTCACCCCGGCGCAACGCTGTCGAGCTTCACGTCGCGGCGCGGGCGTACCGATGCGGGCCCGGGTGCGACGCCCGACGACTACGTGATGTCGGCGGCCGACGTGGCCAAGGTCGCGGTGCTGATGTGTTCGCTGCCGCCGGAAGTCAATCTCTACGAGGCGACGATCCTGCCAAACAACATGCGCTCGTTCATCGGGCGGGGGTAGCCGAGGCTACAGTCTCGCTCGATTTCGCGTGGAGCGTGTGTCAGCGATGGCGAATCGCGCCAAATCTGCAAAATATTTCACGATGCAAGAAGAATTCTGGCCCTTTTCACGAATCATTGCCTTGCAACTTTCAACGCAACACCACATACATCTCATCGCTGGCTCGATCAGCGGTGGGTTCCGCACTGACTCCTAGACTTGGACACCCACTGCCGCAGTCACTGGCGGAGTACCTTTACTCCATTTACGGAAACGTCCGGGGTGCTCACGCACTCGTTTTAGGCGGACCGATCCAAACACGACAGAAAGTACGCTCTGTGAGAATCTCAGGAACAGTCAAATTCTTCAATGGTGCCAAGGGCTTCGGCTTCATCGCTCCCGAGGACGGCTCGAAGGACGTTTTCGTCCATGCGACCGCTCTCGAGGCAGCCGGCATCCAGTCCCTCAATGAGGGCGACCGGGTCAGCTTCGTTCTCGAAGACGACCGCAAGGGCCGCGGCAAGCAGGCCGGCCAGGTCCAGAAGGGCTAATGGGCAACCATTAGAACTTGAGATCTAGAAGCACGCCGCCCGGGCCACCTGGCGGCGTGTTTTCTTTTGGGGCCGTCTCATCGGGGTGATGTCATGGACGAGATGAAGATCGATCGCGCGGCGATGGGGCGGCTGGCCAATGCGCTGGCGTTCATCTGCGGCGCTGACCATGCGACCACGATTGCCTTGAAGGCCGCGTCCGACACAGGCACCGACAAAGACATCAAAGCCGCCCGCACACTGTTCATGAGGCTCAAGCCGAGCGAACGCAAAGGCGCACTGGAAATGATCAAGGATTGAAGGCGCCTCCATTCATGGCGCCGGTAGCGGCCGCATTCGAATACGGCCGGGCTCGATGATGGTAAGTTGCCCCGGCGTTCGATCCGCGATTTCAACGATCTTCTCGACTGCGTAGGCCTCGCGGGGGCCGGCTCATAGGGCGTACAGGGACAAGATGATGTCACCCGTCGCCGGTCGACCGTGACGCACGGTCATCTCGCCGAAGCCCCAGTCGTCCGTGATCACGATACGCCCGGCTGCAGCGGCGAGCGCCAGCACGCGCTCGTCGTCATCGCCTCTGCATACAACCTTCGCATCGACGATGTCGAAACCGCGCTGCGCAAGGCCTTCCACGACCAAGCCAGCCACGCACTCATCGGCAAAGAAGATCGGCATCAGTCTATTCAGCCGCCACTATGCCCTCATGGGCGAGGTGATCGGCGGCGAACGCCTGGGCGGCACGGATATCTTCGATCGTGAGGTGGGGATAGTTTCCGATGATGTGTTCCGTGCTGTCACCGGCTGCAAGGCATCGCAGAATGTGCTCGACCGTGATGCGCGTTCCGGCAATCACAGGCTTGCCCATCATGACCTTCGGGTCGCGCTTGATGCGTGGGTTCGGCATGGCGGAGGCTCCTTCACCGGCAAAGTAACACAAACCGGCATACTGGGTCAGCCAGCAACGTGTCCGTGGCCGTAGGTTAGGTCAAGCACTTGCGCGACCCAACAATCCACGACGGCGGGCAAAGGCCCCCGATCATCAAGCCGCCCGGAACAGCCGCACGGCTTCGTCGCACTCGAACAGGTAAAGCAGCGTCCGCAGCGCCTGCCCGCGCGGGCTCGCAAGCGTGGGGTCCTGGTTCAGTTGCATGGTGGCGTCGTCGCGGGCGGTGGCCAACAACTCCTCGAAACCAGGAACGCCGGCGACGCGGAACTCGGGCATGCCGCTCTGGCGCGCGCCCATCAATTCGCCGCCGCCGCGCAACTCTAGATCCTTCTCCGCGATCAGGAACCCGTCCTCGGTCTCGCACATCATCTCGAGACGCTTGCGGGCAGTAACGCCGAGCGGCTCGGTGTGCAGCAGCAGGCAATACGATTGCCGGTCGCCACGGCCGACGCGGCCGCGCAACTGATGCAACTGCGCAAGGCCGAAACGCTCGGCCTGCTCGATCACCATGATGGTCGCGTTGGGCACGTTGACGCCGACCTCGATCACCGTGGTGGAGACGAGGATCTTCAGCTTGTCGGCGGAGAACGCGGCCATCACAGCGTCCTTCTCGACGCCCTTCATCGCGCCGTGCATCAGGCCGACGTGCTCGGCCCCGAACAGTTGCGCGAGCCAGGCGTGGCGCTCCTCGGCGGCGGCCAATTCCGAGACATCGGAGCTTTCGATCAGCGGGCACACCCAATAGATCTGCGCGCCTTGCGCCAACATCCGGCGCAGGCCGTCGACGACATCCTCGATCCGGCCGTCGGCGGGCATCGTGGTTTTGATCGGTTTGCGGCCCGCGGGTTTCTCGGTCAGGCGCGACACGTCGAGATCCCCGTAGTGCGTCATGAGCAGTGTGCGCGGGATCGGCGTCGCGGTCATGACAAGCACGTTGGCGCCGCCGTTGCCGCCCTTCGATTGCAGCGCGAGGCGTTGATGCACGCCGAACCGGTGCTGCTCGTCGATCACCGCGAACGCGAGATCCTTGAACACCACGTCGGGCTGGAACACCGCGTGCGTGCCGATCAGAATGTCGATCTCGCCGGCTGCCAGCCGCGACAGCACCTCGCGGCGAGGCTTGCCCTTCTCGCGTCCGGTGATGAGCCCCAGCCGTAGCCCCGCCTTCTCCGCGAGCGGCAAAATCGTCTCGGCGTGCTGGCGGGCGAGCACCTCGGTCGGCGCCATCAAGGCGGCCTGCGCGCCGATCTCCACCGCGATCGCCATCGACAACAGCGCGACGGCGGTCTTGCCCGAGCCGACATCGCCCTGCAACAAGCGCAGCATGCGGTGATCGCTGGCCATGTCGGTCTCGATCTCGGCCAGCGCCGTCACCTGGCTATTGGTCAGCGAGAACGGTAGCGCAGCGAGCAGCCGCTTGCGGATGCTGCCGTCGCCCTTCAGGCTGCGTCCGCGCTGGGATTTTGCGCTCTGCCGCACCAGCGCGAGCGCGAGCTGCCCGGCCAGAAGTTCGTCATAGGCGAGGCGTTGCCATGCGGGCCCGCCGGTCGAGATGTCGCCGGGATCGAGCGGACGGTGCAGCGCCTCGACGGCGTCGTGCCAGCCCGGCCAGCCGCGTTGTGCGAGAATGTTCGGGTCCTGCCATTCCTCCAGCTCCGGCGTGCGCTCCACCGATTGCCGCACGAGCTTGACGAGCACCTTGCCGGAAAGCCCGGCGGTGAGCGGATAGACCGGCTCCAACGCGGGCAGATCGCCACGCGATTCCGGCGCAACGATGTAGTCGGGGTGGACCATCTGCGCGGTTTCGCCGTAGCGCTCGACGCGGCCCGAAACGTAGCGCTCGCTGCCTTCGGGAAGCTGGCGCTCGATGAACTTGTGCTCGGCGTGGAAGAAGATCAGGTCGAGCCGGCCGGTGTCGTCCTCGGTCGCGACCTTGTAGGGCGCTTTGTTATTTCCGCGCGGCGAGGGCCGATGTTTCAGCACGCGCACCTTGAACGTGGCGATCGTGCCCGGCACCGCACCGGCCACGGTCGGCTCGGCGCGGCGATCGATCACACCGGTGGGCGTATGCCACACGAGATCGATCACGCGCGGCTCCGCGACTCCCGGCGGCAGACGCAGCGCCTTCTTCAGGAACGTGAGCACGCGCGGGCCGACGCCCGTGATCGTCTGCGCCGAGGCGAACAGTGGTGTCAGCGCGTCGGGTCGCATGGGATGGGGGCTGGGCTACTCGTTGTGAATGTGCGGTCGACCATTGTAGGCCGATGCCGCCTCGATGGCTAATCCGCGGCGGGGATATCCACCGGGGACGCTAAGGACGGATCGCAAAAAAGCTGAATCGTGATCTGTGTGCGTGCGACCGTGTGACTCGGCAGCGCGGGATTCCTGGTCCCGGCGAACAGTCGTACGCCGTTGCATGATCGACAGACAAGCCATTCGGCAAAGATGGGAAGCCGTCGGGTGCAAACTCGACGAGCGGGGTCGGCGGTTGTTCGCGGCGGCCGAGGTGCAGGCTGCTGGATATGGCGGCCTCAAG
>CAMDPA010000141.1 GCA_945903565.1 Devosia equisanguinis
GAGTGGTTCCGGCGTGTTCGCTTCGTCATTCTGGCTCCTGATTCGCACGCACAACCGTGCGCGCTGTCAGGCAGAGATTCCACTCATCGCACCGTCCGAAATTGTGGAGCCGTCTCTCAGGCTCAACGTCGTGGCGCAGGCCAAAACGGCTGCGGTACGCATGACAAGCTCGGCACTCATGGAACTTCCTCCAACGCAAACACTCTTGGGGGCTTACTCCGCATCGGCGCCAGGTTGGGATTTGTTGGGAGAGCTGTTCGCCGGTACATCTTCACAATGCCGTAAGACCGGCAAAGATCGCGTTAAGGTTGCCAGTTCCTAAACGCGCCGTTGCAGATTTCTTCATCGTTGCAGCCGCGCGGAATGTGATTCGCAATCTGCGTGAATGCGGGCGCGTAGATCTACGATGTGGCAAGTCGCGCAGCCGATCCAGCGCCGGTTGCGCGACCGTTCCCCCGCCACGACATCTCAGAATCGCACACGCGATGCTACGCTCGCCGCAAGGCTGCTCACTGACGAAGGGAAAAGGACGGAGATGACCGGCATCTCGCTCGAACAGGCCGTGTGGCTCCTGGCCGCTGCCGCGATTGCGGCGCCGCTGGCCAAGGCGCTGCGCATCGGCAGCGTGCTCGGCTACTTGTTGGCGGGCGTGTTGATGGGCCCGTTCGGGTTCGGCAAGATCTTCTCTAGCTATTCGGCCGAGCAACTCCTGCACATTGCCGAGTTCGGCGTTGTCCTCCTCCTTTTCCTGATCGGTCTCGAGCTGCGCCCGCGCCGCTTGATGACGATGCGTAACGCCATCTTCGGGCTCGGCGGCGCGCAGGTCGGCCTGACCGGCGTCATACTGGCTGTCATCGCCGTCGCGTGCGGGATTCCGGCCTTGCCCGCGCTGTTCATCGGCTTGGTCCTCTCGCTGTCCTCCACCGCATTCGCACTGCAAGTGCTGGAAGAGCGCGGCGAACTGACCGCGCGCCATGGCCGGCTCGCGTTCGCGGTGCTGCTGTTCCAGGATCTCGCGGCCATCCCGCTGATCGCGCTGACGCCGCTGTTTGCGATCTCGGTGGGCGGCGCCGCCGCGAAGATGGACCTGACCGCCGCGTTCTGGGCGCTCGTCACGATCGCCGCTGTGGTCGTGGTCGGCCGTTTCGTGCTCGACCGCGCGTTCCAGTTGATCGCGCGGGCGAAGGTGCGCGAAGCGATGACGGCGGCCGCTTTGCTGACCGTCGTCGGTGTCTCCTTCGTCATGCTCAAGGCGGGCTTGTCGCCATCGCTCGGCGCATTCATCGCCGGCGCGCTGCTGGCCGAATCGTCTTATCGCCACCAGTTGGAAGCCGACATCCAGCCATTCCAGGGGCTGCTGCTCGGCGTGTTTTTCACCGCCGTCGGCATGACGCTCAATCTCGAGATCGTCGTGTTGGAGCCGGGCCTGATCGTCGCGCTCGTACTGGGGCTGGTGGCGGTCAAGATCGCCGTGCTCTACGGGCTCGGCATCTGGCAGGGCCTGGAACCGTGGGCGGCGCGGCGGCTGGGCCTGTCGATTTCGCAGGGCGGCGAGTTCGCATTCGTGCTGCTGTCGGCGGGCGTCGTGGCCGGCGTGCTGTCGCGCAGCGTGGGCGAACCCCTCGAAGTCGCGGTGACGCTGTCGATGGCGATGACGCCGCTGCTCCTGATGCTCGACGACGCCTTCACCAAACGCGATGCGCCCGTGCTCGCCTTCGTGCCGCCGCCGCCG
The DNA here is from genome assembly GCA_945903565.1 of Devosia equisanguinis. Lineage (GTDB taxonomy): Bacteria > Pseudomonadota > Alphaproteobacteria > Rhizobiales > Hyphomicrobiaceae > CAMDPA01. The sequence continues at coordinate 1,733 of CAMDPA010000141.1, forward strand.
GAGGAGAGCCACGTCATCATCGCCGGCTTCGGGCGGTTCGGTCAGATCGCGGCGCGTATCCTGCGCGGCAAGGGCATTCCGTTCACCGCGCTCGATATCAATCCACAGCAGATCGCGCTGGTCGAGCGGTTCGGCTCGAAAGCCTTCTACGGCGACGCCACCCGGCTCGAAATCCTGCAGGCCGCCCAGGCCGGCAAGGCGCGCGCGTTCGTGCTGGCGATCGACAACATGGACGCATCGCTGGCGACGGCGCGTCTGGTCCGCGAACATTTCCCGGAGCTGCCGGTGTATGCCCGCGCCCGCAACCGCAACCACGTGCACCAACTCATGGACCTCGGCGTGAAGGTGATCCGCCGCGAGACGTTCGCCGCCGCACTCGACCTCTCCAAGGAGCTTTTGCGTGGCCTTGGTCTTCCCGAACGCGAGGTGCGCACGACGGTGGAAACCTTCGCTCGCCACGACGAGCTGCTGCTCACCGAGAACTATAAATACTACAACGATCAGCAGAAGATGATGGACCTCGCCCGCAGCGATGCCGACACGCTGGCCCAGCTGTTTTCCCAGGATCAGGCCGCCGATGCCGAGCTGCAGGAAGCCGCGAGTGCGGCCAAACAGGCGCAAAAGAAGCCAATTCGTGCCTGATTTATCCCTCACAAGAACGGCGCGGTTGACACGCCACCCGCTTGGGGCATCGTGGCCCCTCAAAGGACCGTCAGCCAAACGGGGCAACGGTCCATGGAGGAGGACATGAAGCGCATCATCTGCGTGGGGCATGCGGCGATCGACCGGATCTACCGCATCGACAAATTCCCGGAACGCCCGACCAAGATGCGCGCGATCGAGCACATCGAGGCAGGCGGTGGCATGGCGGCAAACGCGGCCGCAGCGATCGCGCGTCTGGGCGGCGAAGTCGAATTGTGGAGCCGCGTCGGCGAGGACGACAACGGCGTCAAGATCCGCCGCGCGCTGATGCAGGTGGGCGTCGACACGCGCTATGTCGAGGCGTTCGAGGACAACCGTTCGTCCACCTCCGTAATCCTGGTCGACGACGACGGCGAGCGCTTGATCGTCGGCTCGCGCGACGTCGACATGCCCTCCAGCACACACTGGCTGCCCCTGGAACGGATCAACGAGGCCGGCGCGGTGCTCGCCGATGTCCGCTGGCTGGAGGGCGCGCGCGCTGCCTTCGAGGCGGCCCGGCTCAATGGCGTCCCGACCATCCTCGATGCCGACCTCGGCGGCCGCGAGGCCATGATCGATCTGTTGAAGCTCACCGATTACGCGATCTTCTCGGCCCACGCGCTGGAGGAATTCGCCGCCGAAGAAGCGATCGAGGATCGTTTGCGGCGTGTATTGACGCTCGGACCAAAGCACGCTGGCGTCACGCTCGGCGCCGATGGCTATGTGTGGGTCGAAGGCGGCGCGGTCGAGCGCCATCCCGCCTACGACGTCGATGTTGTCGACACGACCGGCGCCGGCGATGCGTTCCATGGCGCGTTCGCGCAAGGGCTCGTCGAAGGCCGCCAGACCAAGGACATCGTGCGGCGCGCCTCGGCAGCGGCCGCGCTCAAGTGCACGCGCCTCGGCGCCCGCGCCGGCCTGCCCTCGGTCGACGAACTCGCCGCATTCCTTTTGTCCCATCCCCTGCGGAGTGGGGCGGGGCGGTAGACGCGTCGTATCTGCATCGCTAAGACGGCCTCAGGATTAGATTCGTGACGAAATCGTTGCGGGTTCCAGAGGTTTGCACGAACGGCGATGGTGGCGAATATGGCTGAAAACACGGGTTCCAAGACGGCAGGAGCCATCTCGCATTCGAACATGGCGAACGCCATCCGCGCCCTGGCGATGGACGCGGTGGAAGCCGCCAAGTCCGGCCACCCCGGCATGCCCATGGGCATGGCCGACGTCGCGACCGTCCTGTTCTCCAAGCATTTGCGCTTCGACCCGGCCGCGCCGAAATGGCCCAACCGCGACCGCTTCGTGCTGTCGGCCGGGCACGGCTCGATGCTGCTTTACGCGCTGCTGCATCTGACCGGCTATCCCGGCATGACGATCGACGAGTTGAAGCGCTTCCGTCAACTCGGCGCGAAGACGGCGGGCCATCCCGAATACGGCCACGCCGAAGGCATCGAGACGACCACCGGACCGCTCGGCCAAGGCATCGCCAATGCGGTTGGTATGGCGATCGCGGAGCGGCTTTGGAATGCGCGCCTCGGCGGCACCATTATCGATCACCACACCTATGCGATTGCCGGCGATGGTTGCCTGATGGAAGGCATCAGCCAGGAGGCGATCACGCTGGCGGGCCATCTCGGCCTCGGCAAACTGATCGTCCTGTTCGACGACAACGCGATCTCGATCGATGGGCCGACAAGCCTCTCGACATCGGAAGACCAGATCGGCCGCTTCAAGGCCGCCGGTTGGAACGCCGTGCGGGTCGACGGCCACGACGCCGACGCCATCGACAAAGCACTTGCAGCCGCCAAGGCCGACTCGAGCAAACCATGGTTGATCGCCTGCAAAACGATCATCGGCTATGGCGCCCCCAAGAAGCAGGGTACGGCGGCAACGCACGGCTCTCCGCTCGGCGCCGACGAAATCAAGGGCGCGCGCGAAAAACTCGGCTGGCCGCACGCGCCGTTCGAGATCCCCGGCGACATCCGCGCCGCCTGGATAACCGCCGCTACGCGCAGCTCGGGCGCACGCGCTGATTGGAACAAGGCATACGCCAAGCTCGACGCGAAGGTGCGCGAGGGCTTCGAGCATCCAGCCCGGGCCGCCGCCCCCGCGATTGCCGAAGCGATCAAGGCGATGAAGACGACCGCCGCCGCCGAGAAGAGCGAGAAGGCCACGCGCGTGTGGTCGGAAATGACGCTTGAAAAGCTGGTGCCCGCGCTGCCCGCGCTGATCGGCGGGTCGGCCGATCTGACCGGCTCCAACAACACCAAGGCGAAGAGCCAGGCTCCCATCACCAAGGGCGACTTCGCCGGCAGCTACATCTACTACGGCATCCGCGAGCACGGCATGGCCGCCGCCATGAACGGCATGGCGCTGTACGGCGGCCTGATCCCCTACGGCGGCACGTTCCTCGTATTCACCGACTACTGCCGCCCCGCGATCCGCCTCGCCGCCCTGATGAAGCAGCGCGTGATCTACGTGATGACGCACGACTCGATCGGCCTGGGCGAGGACGGCCCCACGCATCAGCCGGTCGAACATCTGGCCGCCCTGCGCGTCATCCCCAACGTGCAGGTGTTCCGCCCCGCCGACGGTGTCGAAACCGCCGAATGCTGGGAGCTCGCGATCAACACCATCGACGCGCCGTCCGTGTTGGCGCTGACCCGCCAGGGCGTGCCGAACCTGCGCACCACGCATACCGACGAGAACCTGTGCGCCAAGGGCGGCTACATCCTGCGCGAGGCCAACAAGGGCAAGCGCGATGCGACGCTGCTCGCCACCGGCTCGGAAGTCGGCCTCGCGATCAAGGCCGCTGACCTGCTCGCGGCGCAGGGCATGAACGCCGCGGTCGTCTCGATCCCCTCGTTCGAATTGTTCCGCCGCCAGCCCGAAGCCTACCGCGCGCAAGTGCTGGGACAAGCCCCCCGCGTCGCCATCGAGGTCGGCGTCAAGCAGGGTTGGCAGGAATGGATCCGCCGCAAGGACGCCTTCGTCGGCCTGTCGGATTTCGGCGCGTCGGCACCGGCGCCACAACTGTACGAGCACTTCGGCGTCACGCCCGCGAAGGTCGTCGAGGCGGTGAAAAGGTTGGCCCACTCGTAGGTTGGGTTAGCGGTGCGGAGCGTCGGCGCTTGCGCCGGGGCGACCAGCGAAAAAGAGCGCTGCGTAACCCAACCTACGGATATCTTCGCATCAATGCGCGGTCGCGGTGCGGGCGGCGCGCAGCTGGGCAATGGCAGCCGACACCTCGGCGGTGAGCGAGGTCTGCGTCTGAATGTCCAGATCGGGCGCCATCGCGACGCTGGGCTGCGACGCCTGTGTCGCCCCGACCGCAGCCGCCAGCTCCTGCATCATTCGTTGGCGTCCTGATGCGCCCACGGCCAGCGCCGTCAACAGCTCCTGCACGACCTGTGCTTCCTTGGTGCGCTCCATCAGGTAGGCGGAGAGCAGGGCTTCGATCTCGCGTTGCATGTTGGCAATTCCACGGTTGGGATTTGAGCACGCGAGACTGAGCCAAGACTTGGGTAAGCCGGTTAATACTGTGTTAACGCAGCGATACCGCCCCCGCCGTCGTCACGTCGCCACCGTCGCCGGAGCACCACGCCATGCTTCGAGCAGCGCGCCCCTGTTGCGCACCAGGAATGCGAACACCATCAGACCCACGGGAACGATCGGCATCATGTAGCGTTCCTCGAGATGGACGATAACGTGCGCGCCGATGAAACCGCCCGCCAGCGCCGTCAGGGCCAGCGCTTCCAGCGCCAAGGGCAACGTGGCGAATGTGCGAATGCGCCAGGCGAGGTATGCGGCGCCGGCCATGATCGAAACGAGGATCAGGATCGACGCAAGCCGGCATGCCAAATCGAACAGCCACAACGGCGCATACCAGATACGACCCTCCTTGAAGGTCTTGCGCGTCAACGTGCCGAACGACACCGCATTATTGTTGGCGGCGCTGATCCAGTTCACCAGGAAATTCACGCTCGACAGCGGCTCCACGAGGATCATGGTGTAGCCGAACTTGAGCCGGTCGCCCGTCGCGCGCAGCATCGCGCCGGGATGTTCCCGCCACGCCTTCCAGAACCGGCGCTCGATCTCGCGCGCGGAATGCAGCGCATTCCAGCCGTGCTCCCGATGCAGCGCGTCACCGACGACCACCGCCTCGTCGTAGTGATACCGCGACACATGCTGGCGCGCGACGCGGTCCAGCAGCTCGTCGCCGCCGAAGATCGCCTTGTCGTAACGATATGCCTTCACCAGCGGCTGCAGCAGCACGAGCTGATAGCTCGTGGTCACGAAGCGTTCGCCCGTCCGGTATTGATTCCAGCTCTTGTATGCGAACTGGCTCGCGAACACCGGCATCACAACGAGCGCGGCAACGAGTGCGGCCCCCCGCAGCGACATCGCGCGCGACAATGCGATTACCAGCAGTGGAATCCACAACAAGATCAGCGTGCTCGTTGCTTCCCGCAGGAAGAAGCAACCGGCGAAGAGCGCACTGATTTCGAACAGCCGGTATGTCGAAACCGCTCGATCCAAACTGATTTCAACGATCGAGCACGTCGCGAACATCATCAGCGCGAGATAAAGACCATCGGTCAGCACGAACTGATCGAACGCGATATTGATGGCCGTGGCCTGGGCGACAGCCAATCCCAGTGCGAGATTCCTGTTGCCGCTGATCCGATCGAGCACGACGAACAGGCGACACGTCGCCAGCACCGCAATCACGATCTGGAAACCAACGAACAGCCACTGCCAATGGCTCGCCGAAAGGCTCTTGAAGCCCGCTACAACAAGCGGAAAGCCCATCATGCGAAAGACCAAATTCGGAGCAAAGGTAGCGCCGAGATCGGCACGTGTCCGCCAGCCTGCATCCGCCATGATCGCAGTGGCGTATTCCACATAAGCAGGCGTATCAGGCGCCATCAGCGGACCAAGCAGGGCGAGCAGCAGCAGTTTCAGCGCCAGAATGCCGGCAAACAGCAGTGCAGCCGCTCCACGTCTCGACATCTCTTTCACGACCATCCCCGCCGGTTCAAGCTGCCATCCGCACTCAACTGCGCGGGATCTCCCGGTCGCTTCCGATCAGCGTTTCGATCAAGAACATCGGACGCCGTTTCGATTCATGAACGAGCCGCCCCAGATACTCGCCGATCACGCCCAGCACCGCCAACTGAACACCCGCGAAGAATGTAATAACGGCCATCATGCTCGTCCAACCAACAACGGTTTCCCCACTCAACCAGCCGATGAACACATAAGCCAGCAGCCCCGCCGCCATCATCGCGGCCACCAAGCCGATCCAAAACGCCAACCGAAGCGGGACGATCGAGAACCCGGTGATCGCGTCGACCGCGAACAGGACCATTTTCTTCAGCGGATACTTCGTCCGGCCAGCGAAACGTGACAGCCGTTCGTAGTTCAACGGCACCTGCCGGCCACCGATCCAGCTCACCATGCCGCGCAGGAAGCGATGATGCTCCGGCATCGAATTCAGGATGTCGACCACCTTGCGATCCATCATGCGGAAGTCGCCGGTATCGACCGGAATGGCAACGTCCGTCATCCGCATCAACAGCCTGTAGAAGAGCGAGGCCGACGCCCGCTTGAACCAGCTCTCCCCCTCGCGCGACGTGCGCTTGCCGTAGACGACGTCTGCCCCCTTGTCCATCAGGGCCCACATATCCCCCATCAGCTCCGGCGGGTCCTGAAGATCCGCATCGATCAGCAGGACGCGCTGCCCCCGCGATGTCTGCAGACCCGCGGTGGCCGCGAGCTGGTGGCCGTGATTGCGCATGAGCTTCACGCCGACCACCCGCGGGTTTGCGGCCGCGAGCGACTGGATCAACGGCCATGTATTGTCGCGCGAGCCGTCATCGACAAACACGATCTCGTAGGCATCGCCCGCCAGCAATTCGCAGGCGGATTTGGCACGCGCGTGAAACGCCTCGATGCACTCGGCCTCGTTGAAGCACGGCACGACCACGGAGAGGCGGCAGGCGGGCTGCGGGGACCTGGGTATTTCAACAGCTGACATCCTGCCCACCTCGTTTCGTCGCTACATCGTCGATTGTGACTGGCACGACGCCGCACCCGGCACCGCAACCGTGACAGGATTTGCCCTGTGCGCGCATATGGTGCCAAGTAAATTCCGCAATGCTAGATTGCGACACGTCCTACATCTCACACACAGGTTGGAACCCATGAACAGGGCCGAATTCGACCAGTTCGCGGATGAATACGAAGCACAGCACAGGGCCAACATCGCCATCACAGGCGAAGCGCCCGACTACTTCGCGCGCTACAAGATCGAGGAACTGAAACGCATTGCCAGCGAGGCGCAGGTCGCTGCCCGCGACATCATCGACTTCGGATCGGGGATCGGGAATTCGATCCCCCATTTCCGCAGCGCGTTTCCCCACGCCGTGCTGAGCTGCGCCGATGTCTCGCCCCGCAGCCTGGAACTAGGCAGCGCGCGGTTTCCCGGACCCGAAACCCTGGTGCGCATCGACGAGGCGGCGATCCCCGTTCCCGATCGGTCCTTCGATGCGGCCTTCTCGGCGTGCGTGTTCCACCACATCCCGCACGAGGAGCACGTGCAGTGGCTGAAGGAGCTCTACCGGGTGACGCGCAGCCGCGGCATCCTGGTGATCTTCGAGCACAATCCGGCAAATCCCCTCACCCGCCGCGCCGTCAACACCTGCCCGTTCGACGTCAACGCGCGTCTCATCTGGGCACGCCAGCTCGCCCAGCGGTTGCGCGACGCTGGCTGGCAGGACGTGGCGATCGAATATCACGTGTTCTTTCCGCGCGCGCTGGCCCCTCTCCGAGCCCTCGAGCCCCGGCTGCGCTGGCTGCCCATCGGCGCGCAGTATTGCGCGATCGCACGCAAGCCTTAGTGCCGGTCGCTCCCCTTGCCCAACAGCACCTCTTTCGCCTCGTTGATCTTCGCCGCGAGGTAGCCGGAGCCGCCGGCATCGGGGTGCATTTTCTTCATCAGATCGCGGTGGGCCCGGCGGATGTCGTCGGGTCCGGCGCCGGGTTTGAGGCCGAGGATCTCGAGCGCCTCCTCCCCCGTCATGATACCGCCCGCGCCGGGCTCGTTCTCCGCGCGCGCCATGTCCTCGCGCCACGTCGGGTGCGTGCGGTCGAGCCAGGCTTCGATGAGCTGCGCCGATTTCGGATCGACGAACCGACAGTCGCGCCACAGCAACGCAAGCTCGGCCGGCGCCAGCCGCTCGATCGGACGGCCCGCGAACACGCCCTTCAACACGCGACCTGTCATCGCCCCGGTGTCGTGATCGAGCACCATTTCCAGGTGATCGGTGACGACTCGCGAGGTCTTGCCTCCCGCCGGCCGGCCCATGCCCGGCAGCGAACCGAACGGCGAGCGGCCCTGTCCGGAGAGCAGCCAGATGCCCAGCATTGCCAGCGGCATCGCATAGCCCAGCGCCCCGCGCACGCCCAGCGCGGCCGCGGCGACGAGCGACGTGGAGCCAACCACGAGCCGCACCTGCCGCGCGAGCACAGCCGGGCTCACATTCTTGAAGCCGTCAAGCGCCCACAACGCCAGTAGCAGCACAGCAAAACCGGCAAGAAAGTACAGCATCTCGTGGTTAGAACTCGTTTGTGCGGTTGCATTCTCGACGCAAGCTACAGGCCGTACTTCATCTACTTCATCTGCTTGAGCAACAGCCGTGCGCTGGAGCCGTCGCGGGAAAGCGACAATTGTTCGAGTGCCCGCCGGCCACCGGCAGCATACACCGCCACCGCCGAGAGCAGCTCGCGCAATTGCTTGGCTGAGCCAGCGTCGAACCGGCACGTGGCGCCCTTGGTCAACCGCGCGATCTCCCGGAACGCGCGGGCAGCGGCGGGGTCGTCGCCTTCCTGGAACAGGAACACCGGCACGCCGGTCAACCCAACCTCGCCCGCCTTCGCACAGATGTCGTCGATCACCTCCTCCATGGCATCGCCGACATAGACGACGGCACTGACGCGCTGCAGCTCGCTCTCACTGCGAACATGGGTGAGCACACGGCCGATCTGGGTGTGGCCGCCCGCGCACCTCACTGTCGTCATCAGGCGAGCCAGAGCATCGGGATCTGACACCCACTTCGACGCCCGGCACTCGGCCATGCCGCGGAAGAACACGAGTTGTACGTCGAGCCCGCCGACATCCTTGACCGCCTTGAACATGTCGGCCTGCAGACTGAGCGCAAGATCCCACGTCGGCTCGCGGCTCATCGTGGCGTCCATCGCGAAGACGAGGCGGCCCCGCCCGGTCTGAGCGGCCGGTATCAAGGTCTTGAGACGCGCGACGAACTGCTCGATTTCAGCGTCGGTCGCCGCCCGCGCCGGGGCGTGCTGCCCGCTCCTGTCGAGGGCGCCTGGGTGATCGGGCGGTCGCGACATCGGCGTTGACGCAGGCTTCTTTGCGGTTGGACGGCCGTCCTTGGCGTTGGGATCGTCGGACATGGTTTGAGCCGTAGGCAACGGGTCGTTGAGCGCAAATATAGCACGGAGTTCAGCGAACCGGCTGAAGCATTCCCAAGCCACCCTTTCGGCAAACATGGCTCCCCCCGGGCTATCGCCTTGAGCTGTAGGTTGAAGCCCGACACAACGCTCTGACGTGTCGGGCTTCGCGCGAAAGGCGCTCAGCACCGACCTACGCGCGCACGCTTACGCACAATGCCATTCCATCGCACTGAAACGAATGATAAGCTCCTTGTACGGTCGCTCCCGACCGCAGTTTTCTGGAGCCCCAACGAAATGGAACAACTTGCCCGCCGTGGCTTCCTATCCCTCCTCCTGGGAGCAGGCGCGGCTGCCGCATGCGGCCTCAACGCCGCCTCGGCGCAAACCGTCGCTGGAACTGTTCCCGCCGCAGCTCCTGCCGAGGCCCTCGCCGACACGGAGTCCGCACTTGAGCCGGATCGTTACTTCCGCCGTCGTCGCCGGCGCGTCCGGCGCAGGGTCTATTATGCCCGCCCACGCCGCGTGGTTCACGTCCGCCGTCGCGTCGTCTACCTCCGTCGCCGCGTCATCTACCGTCGTCCCCGCGTGGTCTATCTGCGTCCGCGCAGGGTATACGTCCGGCCGCGCCGCGTGATTTTCGTGCGCCGCCGTCCACGCCGCATTTATCGCGTGGTTCGCGTTCGGCGCTTCCGCCGCCGGTAGCCCCTCCGGCATGATCGACGGCCCTGGTTGCGCTGCAGTCAGGGCCGTTTTCGTGCACCATGATCCCCCATCAGCGAACCCCCAGCAGTAGGATCATCT